>NZ_JAAKDE010000044.1 GCF_013664685.1 Capillibacterium thermochitinicola | reverse complement strand
GTCACTCCAAATGCAAGGATTTTATAGAATATTTCTCGTTTTCCTTGCACTTCCCTTGTCTTAAAATGGGTTATTTATCAGATTTTATAAGGGTTTGGGACTTTTTCAGGAAACCCTAATTAAAGATCCGAATATAAAAAATGAAGCCTGTCTCATTGATGTTCCCGAATTGGAGTGGGCCTACTGCGAGTTAATTGCCGCGCGGGCGGAGACCGCGGCGGTGGTGGAGACACTGGCCATGGAGGAGGCGACTAAGTCTGAGGAGGAAGAGGCCCCCTCCGTTCCGCCGGAAGTAATGGCGGCGCAACTCCTGGAGGAAGCCCGGCAACAGGCGGAAGCGATCCTGGCGCAGGCCCGCGGGGAAGCGGAGTCGATCCTTGCCGAGCTTGAAGCGCGGCGAAAGCAAACCGAGGAAGAACTGGCCCAGGCCAAAAAGGAGGCCGAAGCGGAGTGTGACCGCTTGAAAAAAGAAGCCTACGACCGCGGTTACGAAGAAGGTTGGAACAAGGGACACGCGGAAGGCGAAAAGGCGTGGGCGGAAAGGATCACGGCCGCGGAAACGACTTTACAGGAAGCGAAGGCCGAAGCGCTTAACTTGATCAACCGGGCGGATGAGGAAAGAATCGCCCGGATTCGCGAATCTGAACAGGAAATCCTCAAGTTGGCCGTGGAAATTGCCGAAAAGATAATTAACAACGAGTTAAAAGCGGACCCGGACAAGTGGCTGGGGATGATTAAGGTAGCCACTGAAAAAATAACGGGGGCGGCGGAAGTAACCATCCGGATCGCCCAGGAGGATGAGGCCTTTCTCATCCAAAACCTCCGGGAAGTCCGCAGCCTCTTTACGGAGTCGCCCAGGCTGCAAGTGGTGACCGACCCGAACTTGAAACCGGGCGATTTTATCCTCCAGAGTAATATGGGTGAGGTTGACGCCAGGCTTCACCAACAACTAAACAAGATTTATCAGGCTTTAAAAGAAGAAGGTAGCTAATGATGGGGCGGACTTTGCAAAAAGGATACCCCGCTTTTTGTGCGGATCCTTACCGGAAAAAACTGGCGACGGTCGAACCATTATGCCGGTTGGGTCAAGTGGAAAAAGTGGTTGGGCTGACCCTTGAGGCCGAAGGGCCTCCGACGTATGTCGGAGAAGTCTGCTATCTTAAAACCCGCTCCGGCCACCAGGTGCTGGGGGAAGTGGTTGGCTTCCGGGCGGGAAAAGCCCTGCTTCTTCCTTTAGGCGATATGGAAGGGATTGGTCCCGGCTGTGAAGTGATCGCCCTGGATCGTACCCTGGAAACACCAGTCGGGGAAGGCCTGCTCGGCCGGGTTTTGGACGGGCTGGGCCGGCCCATCGACGGCCGGGGGAAACCGAAGATTAGCGGTTATTACCCCCTAATGGCGGACGTCCGGAATCCATTGGACCGTTCCCGGATCAAAAAACCCTTGTCTTTGGGGGTCAAAGCAATCGACGGGTTGCTCACCTGCGGCCAGGGACAGCGGATGGGGATCTTTGCCGGCAGCGGAGTGGGGAAAAGCACCTTGCTGGGGATGATTGCCCGCAATTCGGCGGCGGATGTCAATGTGATCGGCCTGATCGGCGAACGGGGCCGGGAAGTGAAGGAGTTCATCGAAAAAGACCTGGGGCCGGCGGGTTTGGCCCGCTCCGTGGTGGTGGCGGCCACTTCCGACCAGCCGGCTTTGGTCCGGATTAAAGGGGCTTATACTGCAACGGCGATCGCCGAATATTTCCGGGACCAGGGAGCCAATGTCATGTTGATGATGGATTCGGTGACCCGTTTCGCTTTAGCCCAGCGTGAAGTGGGCCTGGCCATCGGCGAACCACCGGCAACCCGGGGTTATACCCCTTCGGTGTTTACCCTGATCCCGAAGCTTTTGGAGCGGACCGGCACCGCGGAGCGGGGGAGTATTACCGCCCTTTATACGGTCCTGGTGGAAGGCGACGACATGAATGAGCCGGTCGCCGATACCGTCCGGGGGACCTTGGACGGACACATTGTTCTGTCACGGGCTTTGGCCCATGAAAACCATTACCCGGCCATTGATGTTCTGGCCAGTGTAAGCCGTTTAATGATTGACCTGGCTAACAGTGAACACCGTAAAGCGGCGGCGACGGTCCGGGAACTTTTGGCCGTCTATCGAGCAAATGAAGATTTGATCAACATCGGGGCCTACGCAAAGGGAAGCAATCCCCGGGTTGACTTGGCGATAAAGATGTACCCGGCCATCCAAAAGTTTTTACGGCAGGAGATCGAGGAGAAGGTTTCCTTGGAACAGACTGTTGAGTTATTACAAAATTTGGTGGCGGAGGCAGGAGAAGGTGTCATTTAAATTTCAACCGATTTTGAACCTGCGAAAGCACCATGAAGACCAATGCCGTACCCGCTTTAAGGAAGAACAAGAGAAACTTTGGCGGATCGATGAAGAGTTAAACCGGCTTCAGGCGCTCAAAAAACAACGGGAAGCGGAGACGGAACAGCTCTCGGTCGGGGTGCTCAGCCTGGAACACCTGCTCTCCGGCAGTCGATACCTGGCGTATTTACGCCGGAAACAGAAGGAAACGACCGCACGGCGGGCACGCCAAGCGGAAGAGGTTGAGAAGGCCCGTTTAAGTTTGGTACAGGCACGGAAAGAAACGAAGATAATGGAAAAACTGAAGGAAAAAATGGCCCAGAAAGAAGTGGAAGAAAGACTTCGCCAAGAACAGAAAACCCTGGATGAAATCGCCATTTCCCAGATTTATCGTAATTAGAGGTGAAAGAGATGTTTCGTTATATCGCCGGGATTTTAACCGCTTTCCTGTTTTTTGGTTCGGTTTTCGGCTTTTTATATATTCTCGACCAGTATGATTACGTTGATTTAAAACCTGGGGTTTTAATGAGGTTATCGATGATTCCCGGTTGGGAGGAAGTATACGAGGCTTACCAACTGGGCTTGGAGGATATGGGGCTTTTACAGGAGCGGAAAGAAGCGTTGGCGGCCAAAGAGGAGGCGCTGGCCAGTGAGGCGGAAAAACTGGAGGCGGAGCGCCAGTCGCTGATTGAACAGTTGGTTGCTTTACAGGAGAAAGAAGAGTATCTGGCCCTCCAAGAACGGAAAATCGCGGAGCAACAGGCCGGATCCCGCTTAACCCTGCAGACGGGCGCAACCAGTCAGGACCGCCATGAACGGGCCGCACGGCTTTTGGAAGCGATGAGCCCCGAGGTTGCCGGGGAGAACCTTTTAAAGATGCCTTTTGAGATGGGCGTCGCGGTTTTGTCGCTGATCGAACCGCGAAAAGCCAGCCGCATCCTGGAAAAGTTGCCCCCGGAGCAAAGCGCCAAGTATATGGCCGCGATATCGGGCCGCTAGCCGTGGATGTTGGTCCATTGGCGGCAAGCTTTTCACCATAAACTTGCTTTACTAGGAATTGCCGACCGGCAGTTCCCTTCCATAGTAAAGAAAAAGGAGAAAGAAAGGAGGTGAAAGTTTGCCAGTCGCAGCAGGATTAGGAGAAAGGACGGAGCAGGCCTTCTTTGCCCAGACGGGGACGACCCGGGCGGCGGACGCCAAAGGCCGGACTTCCGGCAAAGAAGCGGGAGACCGTAAGTTCGAGCGGCTTTTCCAGGGCATGGTTCGAACCGAAAAAGAGAAGGGGAAGGAACGTCCACCGAACAGGCCGGTGGCCAACGATGAGCTCCGGTCCCAACTCATGCTCCTTTATCCAGAGCTTTCCACGTCAGCATTGGATCAGGGACAGGTTGCGGCGGGTGAAGCCGATGGGGAGTTCTTGAACGCGCTTCCAAACGCGGAAGATTTGCAAACCCTTACCCCGACGGCCGAAGCAGTTTTGGCCGCTCTGACCGAAGCACCTGCGGAAGCTGGGTGGGCGGAAGCCGTGGCGACCGGTTTGGCCAATTACCTGCCGGAAGAAACGGTGGACAATAAGGCTCTGGAGGGAACGCTCCCCGCGCAGGCGGCAGCCCTGGCCGTTCAGGAGGGGACCCGGCGATTAAAGCCGCCTGGTGCAAAGCACCCCGCGCAGGCGGCAGCCCTGGCCGTTCAGGAGGGTGAGGAAAATTCTGTTTTCCAACCCGAGGACCTTGCGGAGGCGGCCTCGGAGGGGATTGACGACGATGCCCAACTTGGGTTAAAGGCTGAAACCACCGGGTTTGAAGCGCACATAAACACATCCGAAATCCCCGCCAGGACAGAACCCGCCGGTAATACCGGAATAATGGGTATGGTTGCCACGGCGGCAGGAGAAAACCCTGGGGCTAAGCTGGCTTCCGGAATGATGGGAACCTTCAAAGCAGCAGGGGAGGCCACCGGATCCGAAACCGAAGGGAGAACCGAAAACGCGGAAACTACCTGGCAGGGCGGCCGTCCGGAAACTGCGGGCGACCATGACGGTTGGGAGGCGTTGTCGGCCACGGCGGAGCGCGAACCGAAAACTGTGCTTAAGACAGGGAAAACCCGTTTAAACGGAGAGCTCCTTGGCCAGAACTTTAGCCCGGTTGCGGGTGAAGCCGTCCACCACGAAGAGAGTCTGGAAGACCCCACCGCAGCGCCGGAACCGTTTGCTCCGGTAATCACCAGGGAAGATTTGGCCGCCCAGATTGTGAGCGGCGCCCGTCTCATGGTGAAGGACGGCATGACCAAGATCCAAATTCAGTTGGAACCGGCCGAACTTGGTAAACTGGAACTCTCCCTCGTGGTGGAACGGGATTTGGTTGCGGCGCGGTTCGTCACGGAAAGTCAGGGCGTCCAGTCCTTAATCGAGGCCAATTTGCCGCAGCTCCGTGCCGCCTTGGAGGAAGCCGGAATGCAGGTCGATCTCTTGCAGGTTAGCGTCCAAACCGGAACCGATTCCCAACTGCCGAACCAGAACATGGCCGGTGGTGAACACTTCCGGCAAAACACCGGTTGGAACCCCACCGCCGAAATGTTCATGGTGGAAGAGCCAATCTTGGGGGAGGAAGCCTGGCACGGCATGGTTAACCTGAGAATCTAAAAGGAGAGGAGGTGAAAAAATGATTACACCAGTGGGCAGCAGCTACACCAGTTCAACCGTGATCAAATCCGCCAATGACTTCCTGGGGAAAGACGCTTTTCTCAACTTGTTGGTGATGGAACTCCGCTACCAGGATCCGTTGGACCCCATGAAAGACCGGGATTTCATTGCCCAGATGGCTCAGTTCTCCGCGTTGGAGCAGATGCAGAACCTCTACCGTGTCAGCGAGCTCCAACAAGCAACGGCGATGCTTGGCCGCTCCGTAATTGCCCAGGAGTTTCACGAAGGAGGCCTGAGCGAGATGGTTTACGGCCAAGTCACCGGCGTACGAAGCTACGGCGGCCAAACCTACTTAATGTTGGACAGCGGACGGGAGATCAGGTCCGACCAGGTCGTCTCGGTGATGGATGAGAAGGGCTTGGAACAATATCTGCACGGACTTGTCGGCCGGAAAGCCTTTATCCGTGTTTATAACGAAATTGGGGAAGTCGTTGACTTTAAGGAGGTACTGATCACTGGTTACCGGTTGAAAGACGGTGGACCGTATATCGTTTATCACAACGGAGAAGGAGAGGAAGAGGTGCCCCTGGCCGATGTCTGGGGAGTTGTTTAGGGGGGATGACAATGACTGACCGGATCATTCCACCAATTTCACCAGTAACGCAGACACCCAGGGTTACCCCGGCGGAGCGCCGAACGGTACCAAAGCCCGGAGCGACCGGCGATTTCCAGAAGATTCTGGAATCGAAATTAGGCACCGAGATTAAAATTTCCGCCCATGCGCAGAAACGTATGATGGAACGGGGGATTACCCTTTCTCCTCAGGACATGGCGGGCCTTCGGGAGGCCGTCCAGAAAGCGCAGGCGAAGGGGTGCAAAGAATCCCTGGTGGTCTTGGACCAAGTTGCCTTGGTGGTTAGTGTGGAAAACCGGACCGTGATTACCGCGGTGGATGCCCGTAGTTTAAAAGAGAATGTCTTTACCAATATCGACAGTGCGGTTTTTGTCCAGAACAAATAGGCTGGACCTCCTAGAGGAAGCCGTCAGTCCTCCAAACGACCGCGGAGGACCGGACAAAACCCACTTTCGGAAGGAAAATGGGAAGAATAGGAGGTTAGATTAAAAATGATGCGTTCCATGTTTGCCGGAGTCTCCGGACTCCGCAACCATCAAGTACGGATGGATGTCATCGGCAACAACATTGCCAACGTAAATACGGTTGGTTACAAAACCAGCCGGGTTACTTTTGCGGATGCGCTTTCGCAGACGTTGCGGGGGGCAACCGCACCCCAGGGTAACCGGGGTGGGATTAACCCGCAACAAGTCGGACTGGGGGTCACCCTCTCCAGCATCGACGTCCTCCATACCCCCGGGAACTTGCAGACCACCGGGGTCAATACCGACCTGGCCATCCAGGGGAATGGCTTTTTTATCCTTGGCGGGGAAGGCAACCAAAGATATTACACCCGGGCTGGAAACTTTACCATGGATACCTCTGGTCGTCTGGTCTATGGTAATGGTCTCCAGTTACAAGGGTGGATGGCCAATGATGCTGGAGAGATCCAGACCGGCGGGAATCCCCAAGGGATTACTTTACCGATCGGGACCACGATTGATCCACAGGCTACTTCGGAGATAACTTTAACCGGAAACTTAAACTCGTCAACGCCTGATGGTGAAAGCTTCACGCGGAATTTACAGGTTTATGATTCCTTGGGGAACCCCCATACGATCCAGATTGTCTTTACCAAGACGGCGGTGGGGCAGTGGAATTGGCAAGTCCAAGATAGTGCTACACCACCAACTGTAATTGACCCAGGAGCAACCCTTAACTTTGATACTTTTGGGCATCTCCCAGCTGGAACGGAAGCAACTATTACTTGGACACCAGGGCCCGGGGTGGAAGCTCTGGATATTACCATTGATTTTTCGGCCATAAGCCAGCAGCATGCGGAGGACTCTTCAGTGGGTTATAAGCAAAACGGTTACCGCATGGGGTATTTGGACAGTTACCGCATCGACAGTTCGGGTACGGTGATCGGCATCTTCACGAACGGGTTAACCAAGAACGTGGCGCAGATTGCCATTGCCACTTTCACCAATCCCGCCGGGCTCGAAAAATTGGGAGAGACCATGTTCCGGACCTCCAGCAACTCCGGGGAAGCCCAGATCAATATCTCCGGGGTTGGCGGTGCGGGGAGGATTACCCCGGGGGCTTTGGAGATGTCCAACGTCGATTTGTCGCAGGAGTTTACGGACATGATCGTCACCCAACGGGGTTTCCAGGCGAACTCGCGGATCATCACGACCTCCGATGAAATGCTTCAGGAGTTGGTTAACCTCAAACGGTAATGTAGGCGAGGGGTGAGGGGGTAAGGGAACACCCCCTCACCGCTAATTATTATGCCAAGTATTACAGAAGGGTGGGCATGTCGCTTGATTAAAGTTACCCGGTTCAGTGGCGAAGAATTTTGGGTCAACCCCCACCTCATTGAGTTTATGGAAGAAACGCCGGATACCGTGATTTCTCTCGTCACCGGGAAAAAGGTCGTGGTGAAGGAGAGTGCGACCGAGATCAGAGAGAAGATAATCGCCTACCGCCGGCAGCTTGACGAAGGCGGACGGGAATGGGTTTCAACAGAGAATCGAGGTGAGTAGTGTTGGATCTGGCAACGATCATCGGTTTGGTTGTCGGTACCATTTTGATTCTCCTCGGTTGTGCCGGGGGAAGTCTCAGTACTTTACTTGGGTTTTTGAGTTTGAATTCGGTTTATATCACCATCGGGGGCTCCTTTACCGCCATGCTGATCAATTTTCCGCTGGAGCGGTTTGTGAGAGCATTCAAGAGTGTGCGTTGGGCGTTTTTTACGCAGACCTATTCGCTGGAAGAGATCATCAACACCCTGGTCCGTTACGCCGAAAAGGCGAGGCGGGAGGGTCTTCTGGCTCTGGAAGACGAGATCGCCAATTCGTCGGATGATTTCTTGAAAAAAGGGATCCAACTGGTGGTGGACGGGACCGACCCGGAATTGGTGAAAAATATCTTGGAGATTGAAATTGGTTTTCTGGAAGAAAGGCACAACGAGAACAAGACTTTTTGGGAGGCCTGGGGGACTCTGGCTCCGTCTTTCGGCTTGATCGGAACAATCATCGGTTTAATTCAGATGTTAAGGAATATGGATGACCCCAGCACGGTTGGGCCGGCGATGGCGGTGGCCCTCTTGACAACTTTATACGGGGCCTTAATGGCTTATTTCTTGTTTAACCCGATTGCGGCCAAATTGGGCATCCGCAGTCAGGAGGAGGTTATGATCCGGCAGGTGATGGTGGAGGGAATCCTTTCGGTGCAAGCAGGTGAAAACCCGCGGATCGTTGAAGAGAAACTCAAATCTTTCCTCCCGCCGGCGCGTCGGGAAAACGTCGGGCGCGACCGGATTGAAGGAGTTGGGCTCCATGTATAAGAAGAAACCAAAAGAACAACCGAGAGGTGCTCCCCCGTGGATGACCACCTATTCGGATCTGGTCACCAACCTGTTGACCTTTTTCGTCCTCTTGTTTGCCTTCTCCAATGTGAACGCGGACAAATACGAACAGATTGCCGCTTCCTTAAGGTCGGTTTTTAGCGGTTCCCCCAGCATCGTATACGGTGGGAAGTATCCATTGGGTGAACAGATGCCTTTTGAGATTTCCTCGCCCGTCAACGCCGAATTTCAAGTGATTTATGAGGAGATTGAGGCCATGCTGGCGGAGGAAGGCGTGGGGGCGGCGGTGGAGATCTTTCAGGAGGAACGGGGGCTAATCATCAGCTTTAAGGAGAAGATCTTTTTCGACATCGGTTCGGCCCAGCTGCGGCCGGAGGCGCGTAGTCTGCTCAGCCGCGTCGGCCGGATCCTGGCCGCTGACGACCACGATATCCGGGTGGAGGGACACACCTGCGATTTGCCGATCCGCAGCCGGATCTTCCCGTCCAACTGGGAGCTTTCGACCTCCCGGGCGACCAATGTCACCCGGTTTCTCATCGAAGAAGTGGGCATCGAACCAAGTCGACTGGGAGCAACCGGCTTCGCCGAATTCAGGCCGATTGCGCCCAATGATTCCGAAGAAAACAGGATACGCAACCGGAGAGTCGATCTTCTTCTGCTCTCCAGGAATAATTTATAGGTGGGATCAGCATGTCAGATAAAAACGGAAAAGCAAATCAGATCATCATCACCATCACCGTCTGTCTTTTGATCTTTTTTGCGGCGGTGTTCAGTGCGACAATGTTTTTTATCTACAAGATCATGCCGGCTAAAGAGCGGTACACAAAAGTGACCGCCGGGACCGAAGTCAAGTATCTCATGCCCTTGGGGGATGAAGTGCTGGTCAATTTGGCGGATCCCCTCAAACAAAAATACCTCCGGCTCAATTTTACCTTGGTTTTGGATTCCGAAAGAACCCAACAGGAGATCGAAAAACGAAAAGCGCAAGTACGGGACCTTGTGATCAGTATTTGCCGGGGGAAAACTTCTGAAGAATTAAGGGAAAAAGAAGGAAATAGCAAACTTCGCACCGAAATAATTACTGCTATCAACAATATTTTACCGGAGGGCAAAGTGCTCGATATTTTCTTCACCGATTTTATTGTAACGTAACGGGGGTGGCGCTTTGGCCGAGATTCTGACCCAAAATGAAATAGATGCTCTTTTGCAGGCGCTTTCATCAGGGGCCATTGATGCTGAATCGGCGAAAACCGAAGACCAGTCGCGAAAGATCCGTCCCTACGACTTCCGACGGCCAAGCAAATTCGCAAAAGACCAAATCCGCACGATTGTCATGATCCATGAAAACTTTTCCCGCATCTTAAGCTCTTCCTTGTCCGCCTATCTCCGGGCGATGGTCCAGTCGGAAGTGGCTTCCGTGGACCAGTTGACATATGAAGAGTTTATTAAATCCCTCCAAAATCCAACCGTGATCAATGTTCTAGCTTTAAAACCGCTGGAAGGGAGTATGGTTTTTGAGTTTGCGCCAAACCTGGCTTTTGGCTTCATCGACCGGCTTCTGGGCGGGAAAGGCGCTTACGACGGGATTATCCGCGAGTTAACCGAGATTGAACAGATGGTTACCAAGCGGGTCGTCATGCGGATGGCCAACTGTATCAAGGAAGCCTGGAGTAATGTGGTCGATGTCGAACCTGAATACCAGGGTATGGAGACAAACCCCATGTTTACCCAGGTGATCCCTCCGACGGAGATGGTCATCCTGGTGACTTTGGATGTGAAAATTGCGGCCATCAGCGGCTTGATGAATGTGTGTTACCCGTATATCCTCTTGGAACCACTTCTAGACCGGCTGAGCTCTCAATACTGGTTTGCCAGTGCGAAGAAGAGTTTTACTGCCGAGGCGGTTACCACCTTGAAAAAACGTTTGACCGAAGCGGTTTTGCCTGTTGAAGTCGAGTTGGGGAAGGCAACGGTCAGTGTACGGGAAATGTTGAGTTTGGATGTGGGCGATGTCATTAAGCTGAACCAGTCAATTAAAGAACCATTAACGGTGAAAGTCGGCCATGAAGAAAAGTACCTGGGTTTCCCCGGCCTTTCCAATGATAAATTAGCGGTCCAACTCTACGGGATTAAACAAAAAGGTGGTGAACGCGATGTCAAATGAAATGTTGTCGCAGGAAGAAATAAATGCGCTCCTTAATGAAGAAACAGCCGAATTGACCCCGATGGAAAGGGACGCGTTGGGTGAGATCGGGAACATCTCGTTTGGTTCCGGTGCCACCGCCTTGTCCCTGCTTTTAAACCGTCGGGTCGAATTGAACACGCCCAGTGTTGAACTGTCGGAGCTCAGCGAACTAATCCGTAAATACCCGAAGCCTTGTCTTGCGGCGGAAGTTGATTATACAACCGGTTTAAAAGGGACCAACCTTCTTCTTATTCAGATGCATGACGCCGCGGTGATCGCCGACCTAATGTTGGGCGGGGACGGGACGTCCCCCAACACGAATCTGGGCGAAATGGAGATTAGTGCCATTGCGGAAGCAATGAACCAGATGATCGGGAAGGCTTCGACTTCGATGTCATCCCTTTTTGATCTCAGAGTGGAGATTGCCCCGCCGCGGACCCGTATTTTGTCCATGAAAAACCTGGACGAGTTCAGCGCCCAGTTTATCAAGGACAACCTGGTTGCTGTGGTCTATTTTCGGTTGGTCATTGAAGGCTTGGTTGACAGCCAAATAATGCTGGTCATTCCGTATCTCTTTGCCCGTGAGATGGCAAAGACCTTAATTAACGCGAATGAACAGGAACCGATAGAGGAGAAAATGGCAGAACAACCAAAAACGAACCGGAAAAAACCATTGGATCGGGAAAAACCCAAAGCGGACGGGTCAGTCCGGCCAGTTCAGTTTAGGACCTTAGAGTCAGCCCCGCTCATGGATGGGCCGAGCAACCTCGATCTGCTCTTGGATGTTCCCTTGGAGCTCAGCGTGGAGTTGGGCAGTACCAAGATGCGGATCAAAGAGATCTTGGAGCTGGGGATCGGGTCGGTGATTGAACTGGACCGGCTAGCCGGGGAACTGGTGGATATTCTGGTGAACGGCAAGTTGATCGCCAAAGGAGAAGTGGTTGTGATCGATGAGAACTTTGGCGTTAAAATTACCGACATTGTTAGTCCATTCGAAAGAGTTAACAATTTACAGTAGGGGGGAAGTTCCGTGAAAAATCGTGTATTAGTAGTGGATGACGCTGCCTTTATGCGCATGATGATCAAAGACATTTTAAAGAAGGGCGGTTTCGAAGTAATCGGCGAAGCAGAAGACGGAGTAAAAGCAGTAGAAAAATACAAGGAATTAAGACCCGATTTAGTAACCATGGACATTACAATGCCCGAAATGGACGGAATTACCGCAGTAAAGGAGATCAAAAAGATCGACCAGAATGCGTTGATTATTATGTGTAGCGCCATGGGACAGCAGGCCATGGTGATCGATGCGATTCAAGCCGGGGCAAAGGATTTCGTCGTGAAACCGTTCCAACCGGATCGGGTTTTAGAGGCGGTTCGCAAAGTAATCCAATGATGACCAGTCTTTATCCTTTACATACTTTACTTGGATTCTTCATCCCGTTGGCCGAGTTTGATAGCGAAACGTTCAGTATAACACAGGAGGTTACCCCAGAACCCAGTTTCTCCTATTTCCAGCTCATCTCCTATCTCCTCTGCTTCGTGCTTGTCCTTTATCTCGCATCGAAAGCGGCACGTTGGCTGGGGAGGGTGGCTGGTGGGCGCTCCGGTCTCCATCTGCGCTTGGTGGATACACTCCACTTGGGCCCCAACCGGGCCGTGCACCTGATAATGGTGGGTAAACAATTGTTTCTCGTGGGGGCGGCGGAACGCAATCTGACGCTTTTGACGGAGATCAGCGACCCCGATCTGCTTGGCACTATCCAGGCGGAACTTGCTCCTCCGGTTACCGGCCGTCAAGGGGGCGGGAAAGGGTTTGCCGATCATCTAAAAGGGTTACTGAATGGTGGTTTTGGTGAGGTTGGATCGGCTCCACCGCCGGATGTGATGACACCAACGCAGAGAATTGAGGAGAGACTGATGAAATATCGAACCCACCGAGGGTATAAGAGCGATGGATAAAAGGCGTTTTCTGATCATTGTTTTTCTGGGGTTACTCCTAACCCTGATCAGCAGCAAAGTAAGTTTAGGGCAGCCAGCTCTTCCCCAAATTGAAATTGGATGGACAAACACGGATGATCCGGAGCAGGTTGCTGCCAGTCTCCGGATTTTAGCTTTAATTACCATTCTTTCGCTGGCTCCGGCCATTCTAATTATGTTTACCGCATTTACGCGGATAGTCGTGGTCCTTTCCTTTACCCGGAGCGCCATCGGCCTGCAACAATCCCCTCCGAACCAGGTGATTATTGGGCTTGCCCTTTTCCTTACTTTTTATATTATGGCCCCCACCTGGTCCGAAGTGCGGCAAAATGCCTTGACTCCTTTTTTCGCGGGTAAAATTACAATTGAAGAAGCTTTAAAGGAAGCGGAGAAGCCGGTCAAAAACTTCATGGGGAAACACGTTCGGAATGAGGATCTCCGTTTGTTCATGCGCATAGGGGAGATTACAACCAGGCCGGCCAATTATGAAGAGATTCCGCTCCACGTTATTGTGCCATCCTTTATCATCAGTGAATTAAAGACTGCTTTCACCATGGGTTTCATCTTGTATATTCCATTTTTAGTGGTCGATATGATCGTGGCCAGTACATTAATGTCCATGGGGATGTTAATGCTCCCGCCGATCATGATCTCCATGCCTTTTAAGATTTTGCTCTTTGTCATGGTGGACGGGTGGAACCTGGTGGTCCGGAGTCTTTTGACCGGTTATTGATCGTGGGTGGTGAAGCGTAGTGACTGATGTGACGGTCGTCACCATAATCCGGCAGGGGATTACGACGGTCCTTACGGTGGCCGGGCCGATGTTGGGGGCGGGCATGATCGTTGGTTTGCTGGTCAGTGTCTTTCAGGCCACAACCCAGATTCAGGAGCAGACTTTAACGTTTATCCCCAAATTATTGGCGGTTTTTTTTACCCTGGTGTTTTTGGGCCCCTGGATGCTCCGGGTTTTGGTGGATTTTACGACTGAACTTTTCGCGTTTCTTAGTCAAGCTGGAGGATGGTGAAGGTAATCATTGGCCTTAGTGACCTGGTCGGAAATGCAAATATCCCTCTTTATGCTGGTGTTCTTCCGTAACATCGGCCTTTTGACCGGGGCACCGCTTTTTCAAAGCCGGAACCTGCCGTCGATGGTCCGGGTCAGTATTGCACTCTTTCTATCCTTTGTTTTTGTCCCTTTAATTCAACCAACGATCACTCTCCCGGCCCACTTTGGGGTCTTCGTTTTCTACCTGTTACAGGAGTTTATTATCGGTTTATTAATGGGATACATCCTCTACTTGACTTTAGCCGGGTTACAACTGGCGGGCCAATTGGTGGATCTACCGATGGGGTTTGGTATGGTCAACGTGCTGAATCCCTATACCGAAAGCCAGATGCCGATTATCGGCCAACTCTACTACATCATTGCCCTTTGGCTATTTATTTTAGTGAAAGGGGATCATACCCTCTTCAATGTCTTGGCCCAGAGCTACCGGTTGCTGCCGGTGGGGGGCGAGCTCCTTCTGGCCAAGGGCTTACCTTATATCATCCGGGCCTTTTCCGGCCTCTTTTGGCTGGCCGTTCAAGTGGCGTTGCCCATCTTTGGGGTATTATTCTTGACCGATGTCGGGCTAGGGGTGCTGGCGAAACTGGTCCCCCAGATTAATGTGTTCTTTATCGGTTTCCCGCTTAAAGCGTTTCTGGGTTTGACGTTGCTCATCTTGTCCCTGCCGGTTTTGATCCGCTGGTTGGCGGGGTATTTTTCCACAAGTGGGAGTGTTTGGACTGAGTTACTACGATTTCTTAACACAATCCACTAGGGAAGGCGACGGCACGCTTTGCCCGCTTTACCGTCTTAATCTTCAGTTCTTTGCCGACGAAGAGAAGACGGAAGAAGCAACCCCACGGAAACGGCAACGCGCCCGGCAAAAAGGGCAAGTCCCGCGGAGCAACGAATTGAGTACGGTCGTCACCCTGCTGGCCGGGTTTATGGCTTTGCGGGCGGGTGGCTCCTATTTGTTGGAAAAACTGTATCTCTGTTTTCAATACGGGTTTTCCAGTGACCGTTTAAACACCTATCTGGACGAGGCCAATCTGGCCCAGCTTTTTAATAGTACTCTCCTTACGGTGGTGGGGGCTTTTATCCCCGTCGGGCTTGCCATCCTCACTGTTGGCGTTTTGGTGAATTACCTGCAAACGGGGGGGGGTGTTCACCCTCGAGCCCCTCAAGATGAAATTTGACCGGTTAAATCCGTTGGCCGGCTTAAAAAGAATGTTTTCACCCCAAAAATTTATCGACTTGTTTAAAGCCTTGTTTAAAATCATTGGGGTGTTCATCATCATATGGAATACCTTTAAAAGCAAGGTTTTCCCCCTGGCGGAAAGCAATGTGTATCACCCGCCACTGGAAATGGCCGGGTTGCTATGGCAGTTAATGTTTACGATTGTCTTGCGGATTGCCCTTTTGCTGCTGGCTTTAGCGATCTTTGACTTTTATTACCAACGCTGGCAGTACCGGAAAAGCCTGCGGATGACGAAGAAAGAGTTGCAGGACGAGCTCAAACAGACCGAAGGTGATCCGCTGGTGAGAAGCCGGATCCGCCAAAAACAAAGACAGTTATCGATGCGGCGGATGATGCAGGAAGTACCCAAGGCGGATGTGGTGATCACGAACCCAACGCATTTAGCCATTGCGCTTAAGTATGAAGCGGAGAAGATGGCGGCGCCGCAGGTTTTGGCGAAGGGCGAAGGACACATCGCCGCCAAAATCAAGGAAATTGCCACCGAGCACGGCATTCCGTTGGTCGAGAACAAACCGTTGGCCCGGACCCTCTACCAAACGGTCGAGATCGGCGAGCAGATCCCGCCCAACCTGTACCAGGCGGTCGCCGAGGTTTTAGCTTTCGTCTATAAACTGCGGCAAAGACGCTAGGCTTATCTCGCGAACACCCAAAAATTTGAATATCGATGGTGAATAAAATGCCAGATCAACCAGGGGATAGAACTTTATTATCCAGAGCTGCTTTTAGCGGGGAGATTGTCGTTGTTGTCTTGATGGTCGTCATTCTTGCCATGATGTTTATTCCTCTCCCCACCTTTGTGCTGGATCTCTTCTTTACGATCAACATTGCCTTGTCCTTCTTAATTTTAATGTTGACGATGAATGTCCGTAAGTCCTTGGAGTTCTCGGTTTTCCCAACCGTTCTGCTTATGACGACCCTTTTCCGGTTGGCGCTTAACGTTTCTTCCACCCGGTTGATTTTATTACACGGGTACGCCGGCCAGGTTATCGAAGCGTTTGGTAATTTCGTTGCTGGGAGCAACCCGGTGGTGGGCTTTATAATCTTTCTGATTTTAACTTTGATTAACTTCCTGGTGATTACGAAGGGGTCGGAACGGGTGGCCGAGGTGGCGGCCCGCTTTACCTTGGACGCTATGCCCGGGAAACAGATGAGTATTGATGCGGACTTGAATGCCGGTTTGATTACAGAGGAAGAAGCCCGGGCCCGCCGGCGGGAAGTTGCCCGCGAGGCTGACTTTTACGGGTCTATGGACGGGGCCAGTAAATTTGTAAAAGGTGATGCCATTGCCGGGTTGATCATCACCGTCATTAACCTCCTGGGGGGCGTCATCATCGGAATGTGGCAACGCGGGCTTGATGCGTTGGGTGCCCTGCAGTTGTACGCCCTCTTAACGGTGGGCGATGGTTTGGTCTCACAGGTACCCGCGCTGCTCATCTCCACCGCGACCGGTGTTTTAGTAACCAGAGCCGCTTCCGAAGACAACCTGGGGGCCGATTTAACCAGTCAGCTCCTGCGTTACCCGCAAATCTTGCTGATTACCGCGGTGGTGCTTGCGCTGTTCGGCTTGGTTCCGGGGATGCCGACCATTCCTTTCCTGGTCATTGCGCTTCTCCTGTGGTGGTTGACTTCGATTCTCCGCCGGGAGCAGAAAGAAAGAGCCGAAACCGCCGTTGAACAACAACAGGCGGCCGCCCAGGAGCAAGTAGCCTATAAACCGGAGCATGTCCTTTCTCTGCTGGCGGTTGATCCGATGGAGGTGGAGATTGGCTATAGTTTAATCCCGCTGGTCGATAAGAGCCAGGGCGGGGACCTCTTTGAACGGGTCAGTTTAATCCGGCGGCAAGTCGCTTTGGAACTGGGGATTATCCTGCCCGCCATCCGGATCCGTGATAATATGCAACTGGCCCCCAACCAATACGTGATCAAGATCAAAGGGGTGGAAGTGGGGAGCGGGGAACTGATGACCCACTCTTTCCTGGCGATGGATGCGGGGGCGGTGACGGAAAAGGTCTCAGGAATCCCCACGAAAGAACCGGCTTTTGGTTTGCCCGCCCTGTGGATTACGGCGGACCAAAGGGAAAAAGCGGAAATGTCCGGTTATACGGTGGTGGATTGTCCTTCCGTTTTGGCCACTCACCTGACGGAGATTATCCGCAATTATGCCTATGAACTATTGGGGCGGCAGGAGATCCAGGCGATGCTTGACTACATAAAAACCGATTACCCGGTGGTCGTGGAAGAATTAATCCCGAATTTGATGACAATTGGCGAGATCCAAAAGGTCTTTGCCCAACTTTTGAAGGAAGGAATTCCACTCCGTAACTTGGTAACGATCCTGGAGACGCTGGCCGATTATGCGCCGATGACGAAGGATACCGATGTCCTGACCGAGTACGTTCGGGTGGCCTTGAAGCGGCAGATCTCCAAGATGTTGGCGGGCAATGGCAATAAGATCCAGGTGCTGACCCTTTCTCCCCAGACCGAAGAGCGGATTCTCCGCGCTCAGGATAGTGAGGGGGAGCCCTTGTCACCATCATGGCTGAATGAGTTCTATGCTTCTTTAAACCAGCAAATTCGCCCGATTATCCAGGAAGGTCGTAATCCGGTGCTGCTGGTGGCACCGGCGATCCGCCGGTATGTCCGGAGTATTACGGAACGGGTTTCGCCGAAGATTTTTGTGGTGTCCTATCAAGAGATAATTCCGGAAATGGAAGTACATTCCTTAGGAATGGTAGGTGTTGTTAATGCGGGTTAAAAGGTTTGTCGCCGACACGGCGCAACAAGCAATTGCCCGTGTGAAACGGGATCTGGGCGATGACGCCCTGATCTTGCATTCACGCCCTTTTAAGGAAGGGGGCTTTTTGGGCTTATTCGCGAAGAGAAGATATGAAGTGCTGGCTGCCGTGGATAACAAGGAGACGGTACGGATTCCTGCGGCGGCTAAGCAGCCGACGGCGGAGAAGGGCGGGGAGGAAAAGCAACGCCAATTGTTCCAGCCGGAAACGGCGATCATGCCGGAACTGGAAAAGGTGAAAAAGGAATTATCGGAGATCAAAATGGCCATCGAAGGCGTGACGGCACAGGTCCGTTCCGTATCGCCGGTGGAGATGACCGCCGCCGCGCGGGCCATCCCCGAAGAGCAAAATGTAACGGACAAGCTGGGGACGGCCGCCCCGGTCAGCAAGTCCCGGAAGAATTGGGATGAATTTTTCATCAAAACCTATCCGATCCGGCTCAGCAGTCGACCGACTGTGGTAGCCCTGGTCGGCCCTACCGGGGTTGGGAAAACGACGACCATCGCCAAGCTCGCCGCCAATTTCGCCCTGTTCGAAGGGAAATCGGTCGGCCTGATTACCATTGATACCTACCGGATCGCGGCGGTTGAACAATTAAAAACCTATTCCGAAATCATAAACTTGCCGATTGAAGTGGTATATACCGCTGCTGATCTGAAACGCGCTTTTCAAAAACTGATGGACAAGCAACTGATCCTGATCGACACGGCGGGACGCAGCCAAAAGAACAAGCAGCAGATCCGCGAGTTAAAACACTTTTTTAACGGACGGCCCTTGAATGAAACCCATTTGGTGTTAAGCGCCAACACCAAACTGGAGGATCTGCTGGAAACAGCCGATGCATTTAAGGAGCTCGGTGTGAACCGTTTGATCTTTACCAAATTGGATGAGACCAATAGTTTGAGCAATGTGATAGAGGTTGCCGAAAGACTGCGCATTCCGTTGTCTTATGTCACAACAGGACAGAGTGTACCGGAGGATATCGAGGTTGCCACCTTTGAGGTTATAAAGAGGTATGCGGATAAGTACGCGGATAATAAGTACGCGGATAAGGAGACCATCAATGCGTGATCAAGCAGAACGTTTAAGGGAGCTGGTAAATAGCAAAAATAACCGGGTTAATACCCGTAAAGCCCGCATCATCGCTGTGACCAGTGGTAAAGGCGGGGTAGGGAAGACGAACATCTCGGTTAACCTGTCCATCTGCCTTTCCAAATTGGGCCAAAAAGTGACCTTAATCGATACCGATTTGGGTTTGGCCAACATTGATTTAATGTTAGGGATGATCCCCAAGTATCATTTAGGCCACTTTTTCTCCGGGGAACGGGATTTGGCTGATGTGGTAATGGAAGGCCCGGCCGGTGTAAAGATCATTGCGGGCGGTTCCGGCCTGCAGGAGCTGGCCAATATCGGTTCTTGGCAGTTGGACAACTGCGTAAACCGGCTATTTACCTTGGATGAGGATAATGATTTCATTATTCTGGACACCGGTGCGGGGATTTCCAACAAAGTGATTCGCTTTTTGTTGGCGGCGGAAGAAATCATTGTGGTGACGATTCCGGAACCGACTTCCATTGCCGATGCTTACGGGGTGATCAAGATTATCTCCAAAGAGAACCCCAATGCCAAGATTTATGTGGCGGTTAATATGGTGAAGAGCGATGAGGAGGGTGAACAGGTGGTTGAACGCCTCCGCATCGTTGCCGAGAAATTCTTGCAATTCCCGTTGGAATCCTTGGGGCATATTCATTATGACCATAATGTACCAAAAGCAGTAAAACAGCAACAACCTTTTATCGTGACTCATCCAAATTCCAAGGCTTCCCAGGGCATTTGGAAAATGGCTCAACAACTGATGCTCTTGCCGGAGCATCCGTCGCGAGGGATCGCCATGTTCTTCCAACGACTGTTTTTAGGTAAAGCGTGATAGCGCTGATGCGAAACCCGGAGGTGAAAAACCATGGACGTTTCTCAGTATCTAAATGTGTTTATGGATGAATGTCAGGAACATTTGCAATCCTTAAACCAGTCTTTGCTGGCTTTGGAGCAAGATCCGGACAACACTGAGATCCTTAATTCAATTTTCCGCGCCGCCCATACCTTAAAAGGGGCCTCGGCAACCATGGGTTTTAATAAAATGTCCAACGTTACCCACGCCATGGAAGACGTCCTCAGTCTGCTGCGCCAGAGTGAGCTGAAAGTTAATGCCGAGATCATCAACACCCTTTTTGAGGCTTTAGATTTATTGGAAGTGCTGGCCCAAGGGATCATGGAAGGCCGGGAAGAAGACATCGAGATCGCCGGCGTGATCCAGAACCTGCAAAAGTTTACGACCCAAGAGGCGGCAAGCAAACCCGACCAGGCGTCGGAACGCCGTCGTGCTCTCCAGTTACGCTACCTTCCGGCGGAAATTGACCAGATCAAACAGGCTACCGAGGAAGGTTTCAACCTGTATCACCTCCATGTTTATTTACAGGATGAATGTTTGCTCAAGGGTGCCCGTGCCTTTATGATCCTGCGTGAATTGGAAGCCCATGGGGAGATTGTCCGTACGATCCCCACGGCGAAGGAGCTGGAAGATGAGCGGTTTGACACCGACTTCATTATCGGCATCTTAAGCAAAAAACCGCTGGAGTTTCTGATCCGTTTCCTGGAGAAGATGCTTGATGTGGCGAAGGTGGAGGGTAAGGTCCTTTCCACCGAAGAACTTCTGGTGGAGCGGCGGGGCAGCGGGGCAAAAACAACGCCCGGCGATACCACCCCGCAAAAGGGAGGCGTCACCGCCAAAATTCCTTCGAATGTATCGCCGACGGTACGGGTGGACATTCGGAAACTGGATGATTTGATGAATCTCGTGGGTGAGCTGGTGATCACCAGATCCCGCTTGGAACAGCTAAGCTTAGAGCATGGGGACCAGGTCCTGGCGGAGACGGTTGAACAGCTGACCCGTTTGACCATTGATCTGCGGGACCAAGTGTTAAAGACCAGGATGGTCCCGGTCGACCATGTCTTTTCCCGTTTCCCCCGTCTGGTCCGGGACCTGGCTAGAGAGACCGGGAAAGAAGTACAATTACAGATCAGCGGGGCCGAAACCGAATTGGACCGGACGGTGATCGATGAGATCGTTGATCCGTTGGTTCATATCATCAGGAACAGTATTGACCACGGAATTGAGGCGCCCGAGGTCAGAACGGCGGCCGGGAAAAGTCTCCCCGGGACGGTGGAGCTTAAAGCCTATCAAGCCGGGAATAATGTGGTGATCGAGGTGATCGATGACGGCGCCGGGGTGAATCTGGAAAAAGTCAAAGCCCGGGCGTTGGAGCGGGGAATTATCAGTGCTGAAGATCTGGAGAACATGGATGACGAAGATGTCATGAACCTGATCTTCCTCCCCGGCTTCTCGACTTCCGATAAAGTGACCGACATTTCCGGCCGCGGTGTCGGGATGGACGTGGTGAAAACCCAGATTACAAACCTGGGTGGAGTGGTGGAACTATATAGCGAGCAGGGGAAAGGAACAAAGTTTACCATTCGTCTACCGTTGACATTGGCTATTATCCAAACGCTTATTGTCCAATTGGGTGACGAGGTGTTTGCGATCCCTTCCACTCTGATCGACCAGACGATCAGTGTGGCGCAGAAAGATATAAAAATTCTCCGGAACCGGGAAGTCACTTTATACCGGGGCGAACTGATCCCGCTAATCCGGCTCCAGGATTATCTGGGCGTGACCGGAGCCAAAAATTCCAGCCTGGATGAGCTGGATGTGGTGGTGGTCAGCACCGGGGAACGCCGGATTGGCTTTGTGGTCGATACGCTCATCCGCCAACAGGATGTAGTGATTAAATCCCTCGGTGCTTATCTGGGGAATATCCCCGGGATCGCTGGGGCGACCATCTTAGGGAACGGGAAGATCGCTCTGATTTTGGATCTGCGCAATGTAGCTTAACCAACCGTCTTTAAGGGGTGATACGAAATGAAAGAGAGACAGGGTAAAGAACGACAAGAAGAAACTACCCAGCTAATCATCTTTAAGCTGGGAGAAGAAGAGTTTGGCGTGGATATTTTACAAGTGCGGGAGATTGAGAAACTGGACCAAGGGATTACGAGGGTGCCGAAGGCTCCACCGTTTGTGGAAGGGGTCATTAATCTACGCGGTGAGATCATTCCCATTGTTGACCTCCGGGTCCGTTTCGGGTTGACCCTGCCCGAGCTCGGGCTTGATTCCCGCGTCATCATTGTCGAAGTAGGAGAAGCGCTGGTCGGGATGTTAGTCGATGCTGTGGTTGAAGTCTTAAGGATTCCGGTTTCGGCGATTGAACCGCCGCCACCGATTACAAAAGGGGTGGATTCCTACTATTTGGCCGGTGTCGCTAAACTTGAGGACCGGTTAATTGTGCTGCTTAACTTGGAACGTACCCTTAGCCCGGAAGAGGAGAAACAATTGAGCGAAGCAGAACTGGAACTGGAGTGATGACTCTGGAACTGGAGTGATGACTGATGATTGAAAACCTGACCCCCATCCAACTGGACGCCATTCGTGAAGTGGGCAATATCGGTGCCGCCCACGCCGCTACGGTGCTTTCCCAACTTTTGAACAAGAAAGTATCGATGACTGTTCCGCAAGTAAACATTTTGCCCCTCGCCGAAGCTTGCGATTTTGTGGGCGGCCCGGAACAACCGATGGTCGGGGTTTATTTACGGATCTTCGGCGGGGCACCCAGTAAGATGCTTTATCTTTTTCCGGAAGAGAAAGCCCTCTTTGTGGCCGGGCTTTTGATTAACGACCCGGAGAAATGCAGCAATCTTTTAGGGGAATTGGAAATTTCGGCACTGAAAGAAATCGGGAATATTCTAACCGGGGCTTATGTTTATGCTTTTTCCAACTTTACCGGAATCAACATGTTATCGTCCGTACCGGCTCTCGCCTTTGATATGGTCGGTGCCATTCTCAACACGATCCTGGCTGACTTGGGTGAGATGGGTGATTACGCGGTGATCATTGAAACACAACTGACAGCCTGTGATGAGAGTGTTGACGGTCATTTCTTTCTTGTTCCGGACCCCGGATCTTTAGCAACTATCTTAGAGGCGTTGGGAGTGAAGGAAGGATGCCAGAACCGATCCGGGTCGGAATGTCCGAAATAGTAGTGGCGAGGGCACCGAAAGTTCTTGTTACTTTAGGCTTAGGTTCTTGTGTTGCGGTCTGTGTCTACGATTTTTTTTTTAAAAGTGGGAGGAATGGCCCACATTATGCTGCCCGACAGTTCTCTGTCCGGCGCCAATGCCCTGACCAACCGCGGTAAATTTGCCGACACGGCGATTCCCGACTTGATTGAGGCGATGCAACGGGAAGGGGCCATGAAAGAACGAATGGTTGTGAAGATCGCCGGTGGGGCCCAGATGTTTTCCTTCAATGGGCTGAACAATCAAATCCAGATCGGAGCGCGGAATGTTGCCGCGGTGGAAAAAATCATCGCAGAAATGGGTTTAAAAATCACCAACCGGAGCGTTGGCGGGAATGTCGGCCGGTCCGTTTTAATGGATTTAGAGACCGGTAACGTGACCATAAAGATGTTAAATTCCCCCGACATCATTTTATAAGAGGATTTGCCCTGAAATTGTCGAAGAAGTTAGCAGGAGAGGAAATATATACCTTAAAGGGGGAAGGGTATATAATGTTCAATAAAGGGCGGGATGCACAGCTTTGGAAGGATTACCGCCAGGGAGGTTCGGACGCCGCCCGTGAGAAGTTAATCGAGGGGTATGCTCCCCTTGTTAAATATGTGGCAGGCCGGGTGGCAATCGGTCTACCACCAAATGTGGAATTTGATGATTTGGTGAGCTATGGGATATTTGGTTTAATTGATGCCATTGACAAATTTGATCCCGACCGTGGGATTAAATTTGAGACTTACGCGATTGCCCGGATCAGAGGGGCAATCATGGACGGGTTACGCAACAACGATTGGGTACCGCGGTCGGTACGGCAAAAGGCGAAAGAACTGGAGAAGGTCTGTAGTGAACTGGAAAACAAATTAGGAAGGTACGCCACGGATCAAGAGATCTGTGAGTCTTTAAATATTTCGTTGGAAGAATTCCACCGCCTACTAAACGAAGTCAGCTGTACAACACTGAGTTCTTTGGACGAAATGTGGATGACGCGCAACCTGGATGATGATAGCGTACGGGTTCTCGACTTGATTGAAAATGAGGATAGTTCGGATCCGGAAAAACTGGTTGAGATTAACGAGTTAAAGGCAGCGTTGGCAAAATCCATTGATGCACTTTCGGAACGGGAAAAACTGGTGATTACCCTTTACTATTACGAAGGATTAACGCTGAAAGAAATTGGCCAGACTTTGAACATTTCTGAATCACGAGTGTCGCAGATACATACCAAAGCAATTTTTCGTTTAAAAGGAAGGCTATCCCGCTGGCGTACTGCAATCGAAGTTTTGTAACGGGAGGGGCGTTTCGCGTTGAGCTTGGCACATATTAAGGTTGATTTATCCTCCGACAAGATGCATGCTTATTTACAACTTGAGATCCCACCGGAGGGAACGGCTTGGCCTACCTATGAGGATGTAATTAAAAAACTGAATGAAGAAGGCGTCGTCTTCGGGTTAAAGGAAGAAGTAATCCACCGTGTTTTGGAAGAAAAGACGGGTAAGGTAACACTGGTTGCGGAAGGAGTTTATCCAATCAATGGCGAGGATGCCAGTTTAAAGTATTACTTTGAAACCGACCGGGTCCGACTTCTCCCAAAAGAGTTGGAAGACGGTCGCGTTGACCACCGTGAATTGTCTTTGGTCCAGAGTGTCCAGAAAGGTCAAGTCTTGATTGAAAAGACGCCGGCGACCCCCGGCGTACCGGGAACGAACGTTTTGGGTGAAGAAGTGAAACCGGTTCCCGGAAAGGACGTCAATGTGGTGGTTGGGAAAAATGTGGCCTGGGATGGCAACCGGTTGATCGCGACTTGTGACGGTGAGCCGACCAAGATCGGGAATAAAGTGTCGGTGCAAGTGGTCCATGAGATCAGAAGCAATGTTGGTTATAAAACTGGCAATATCGATTTTATTGGTTCGGTTCATATCCGGGGTGATGTGGAAAGCGGATTTGTCGTTAAGGCCGGCGGTGATGTGGTGATCACCGGTAATGTTGAAGGCGGGAGCATTTATGCCGAAGGAAATATCACGATCAACGGCGGGATCATTGGCCAGGACAAATCGGTGATCAAATGTGGCGGCGATCTTTATGCCCGCTATATTGACCATGCCCAGGTTGATGCGGAAGGGGTAATCAAGGTCCGTGATGCGATCATGCATAGTGTGGTCAACTCGGGGCAGAAAGTTATCCTCGGGACGAAAAAAGGGATGATCATGGGTGGTGTGGTCCGGGCGGCCGACCTGATTGATGTCCAGTTTTTAGGGTCCAAAATGGGGACCCAGACCGAGGTTGAAGTGGGGATTAACCCTGGATTCCGCCGGGAACTGAATGAGATAGAAAAAAGATTACCCAACCTGGAGAAAGAGCTCGACATGGTGGAGAAGGCGCTTAATATCTTAAACCGGCAGCCGGAGCTTCCACCGAACCGGGAGGAACAAAAGGCCAAACTGATCCGTACTTCGTTCGTTTTAAAAGCCGAAAAGCGTAAACTGGAGAGCCGGCGGGAAGAGATTTTGCAAATGATCAACGAGCGCCAGTTGGAACGGGGTTCGATCCGGGTGCGCCAGACCATCTACCCCGGTGTCCGTGTCATTATCGGAAAAGCGGTGCGGGTCTTTAAAGATAACTTTAACTATGCCGTGTTGACCTATCATGAAGGAGAAGTGTCGATTCAACCATACCGTTAAGGGGGGTTGAGGATGATCGGCCCTTTAGACACGCAAATTCTGGTTAATCGAACATTAGAGGTGCAAAAACAGCATGGTGGTGTCCTCCAGGGACTAGAAGATGAGGAACAAATCCGCAAGGAACGGTTGAACAACGAAATAAACCGCGAAGAACATCGCGTCCAGCGGAGAAGTGAAATTGTGCACGGACGCGTCCAAGATGAGGGTAAACGCCGGGGCAACAATGCGCCGCCAAAGGGAGAAAAAAAGGCAAAGAAAGAGGACGAACCGCAAAACGCACGCAGTCGCAGTAAAGATCGGCACGAGTGGCGGGGGCGCTTTATCGATCTTGAGTTGTAATAAGCGAGAGGGGAAAAGTTCAGATGGTTGGTTGGTGCTTCTTTTTTTTGCTAGTGATCATTGTTCTGGGCTGGCGGGAAAGGAAAAGAAATTGGCGGAGATTTTCGGAAATAACTTCCCGGCTGGCACAGGTCGAAGAGTTGCTATTGGAAGTCTGTTCGCTAGTGGAGGAAAGACTGATCAAGGAAGAACTTTCCCCGCTCCCGCATGAACCGGAGAAAACGGAAAAACCAGAAGAGCCGGAAGTGACGGAGGAACCGGAAGAAAAGGCGCAGCCGGAAAAACCGCAGGGACCCGCGGAGCTTGGTAGACCGGATGGGGTGGAGCGCCGGGAAGTCAGCCATCTACCGGAAGGAACCAAACAACCGTCACCAACGGCAATGGGTAAAAGGGAAACATCCGTTCTGAACAGGGAGCAACCGGAAAAACAAGGGGAGCCGAAGCAGCCGGAACAACCGGAGCGGCCGGAGCAAGCGAAATCCCCGGTCTCCCAGCCGAAGCCACAAACCCAAGCAGAGAGCAAGCAAACGATGGGCCGAAAAGTAATGGCCACAAAAGGGCAAAATCTGCCCGCCTGGAATCAACAGATCATCGAACTGTGGCAAAAAGGACTCTCGGTCCAGGAGATCGCCCGCCAACTCGAAAAAGGCCAGGGAGAAGTCCAATTAATCGTTGACCTTTATTGCGATGAGCGACCGCAGAGTTAAGATGAGGAGGATGAGGAGGAGACGAAAGTCTCTTCGTTTTTATTTAAAATATTTATTACGAAGCAGGGAACTGGTAAACTTTGTGGAACTTTTATAGTTTAGGGAACACTTCAGCGCTGGCCTCAGGGCTTTAAATGAATAGGAGGAGCATTATGCTTCAGTTTGAAGTAACAAACCAACAGTTTGCCACGATCAAAGTCATCGGTGTGGGCGGCGGAGGGACCAACGCTGTTAACCGGATGATTGAAGCGGGCTTACAAGGGGTTGAATTTGTAGCAATTAATACGGATGGACAAGCCCTGCTCCGCTCAAAGGCTGATACAAGATTGCGTATTGGTGACCAGTTAACCAAGGGTTTAGGCGCCGGGGCGAATCCGGAGATTGGACGGCAGGCGGCCGAAGAGAGCAGAGAAGAGATTAGCCAGGTGCTGAAAGGCTCCGATATGGTCTTCATCACCGCCGGAATGGGTGGGGGGACCGGAACGGGGGCGGCACCGGTTATTGCGGAAATGGCAAAAGAAGCAGGGGCGCTGACGGTTGGCGTGGTGACCAAACCATTTAATTTTGAGGGCAAGGTCCGGATGCTCCAGGCGGAGGAGGGGGTTAAAGCCTTAAGAGAACGGGTTGATACCCTGATCACCATCCCCAATGAACGCCTGTTTCAGATCGTTGACCGCAAAACCTCCTTTGTCGAGGCCTTTAAAACCGCGGATGATGTTCTGCGCCAAGGGGTACAAGGAATCTCCGATCTGATCACGATTACCGGACTGATTAATGTGGATTTTGCCGATGTCAAGACCATTATGAACAACGCCGGCTCCGCCCTGATGGGCATTGGGGTCGCCCGGGGCGAGAACCGGGCGGTGGAAGCAGCCAAGGCGGCGGTCTCTTCCCCGCTTCTTGAGACTTCGATTGCCGGCGCGAAGGGAATTTTGCTAAATATCACAGGCAGTTCGGATCTGGGGCTGTTTGAGATCAACGAAGCCGCGGCGATCATTACCGAAGCGGCCGATCCCGACGCCAACATTATCTTTGGCGCAGTGATCGATGACAAACAGGGGGACGAGATCCGGATCACTGTGATTGCCACCGGTTTTCAACAGAAAAAACAACGGCTTGGGCTGGAAGAATTGGAACTGCGCTCACTGGTGGACGGGGACGAACTGGAAATCCCCTCCTTCCTCTGGAAAAAAGGAAAACGTGGCTAGCCAAGACGGTTTCGCGCCAAGAGCTTAGCCAATCATAATATAATAAATCTTGTTTTTTACGAAATGGCCTGAACAGGCCATTTCGTTGTTTAAGGGCAGGATCGGCTTATTCCGTTAATATTGCCGAAGAAGCGAGAGGGTTCGCGAAAAAGCGTGTTATAACAGTGGACGGGCGGGAAATTATCCGCACGAATCCTTTGTTTAGAAAGGATTTCCCCCTGGTGAATGGTAGATTAAGGAATGAAAGAAGGTGGGAAAAATGCGGGATGTCTTTATTGACGATTGGATCTTTGGGGCTTTTATAAGTTTGATCATGAATTATCTTTTGTTATGGGCGACGGGAAGGATCCTCAACAAGAACCGGGCCGGGTGGCGTCTTTTGGCGGCCGCTTTCTTCGGCAGCATTTATTATTTTGTACTGTGCTTTCGGATGGCGATTGGTACGGTTGGCAATTACGAACTGATCATTTTTATCGGGACCGGGATCCTGATGCTGGTTATCGCTTTTCCGCAGCGGTCGGTGAAAGAACTCCTGCGGACAATTGGTCTCTTTGCCTTACTATTGGTTTTAACCTCCGGAGTCACCTACTTTCTTTTGTATCCGCCCTTCTTTCCCGCTGCGGCTTACTATAACCCGTGGCAGGTGGTTTTGGTCAACATTCTTTCCCTGCTGGTCGTGACCGAATTGGGGTGGGGGTTGGTGCACCAAGTATTGCTGGAGAAAGAATGTCTATTTGCGTTACGGCTCAGTGTCAACGGAAACTCCCGCGAGTTCTCGGCCTTACTGGATACGGGTAATACCCTTGTTGATCCTTTGACGAGACACCCGGTTTTAGTGGTGGAAAGCCAGGTTCTACAAGGGGTTGTTCCCCCCGAGATTCTGGCCTTAAGCGAGCGGATGGCGGAGGGAGGCCTGCCGGACAACAAGGCACTGGAGTTTAGCCCGGACTGGATGGCCCGCATCCGGTTTATCAGTTATACCAGCGTGGGAAGGCAGAAGGGTTTTCTGTTGGGCTTCCGCCCGGATGAAGTGTGTTTATTGGATAAGGAGCCGAAAAGACTGCCGCCGGTGGTCATTGGGCTTTACCAGTTCGCGAAGTTGGGCGGTGAGGGCAAATACCAAGCGCTCTTACCTTCAACGCTTTTGAACGGGGTTTATTAGTCCTGTGCAGTTTGGAATTAAAAGGGGGAGTCGGTTGTGGTGGTGAGAAATTGGTGGCGGATGCGGCTGGCCCTTAAAATCCTGATCGTCCGCATTCTGCAGAAATTAACCCTTTACCCGCGGGGGATTTATTATATTGGCGGCAGTGAAGCGCTTCCTCCCCCCCTCAGCAGTGAAGAGGAAGGTTATCTGCTGGGGAAATTGAAAACCGGGGATCCGGCGGTGCGCAGCCTGCTCATTGAACATAATCTCCGCTTGGTGGTTTATATTGCCCGGAAATTTGAGAACACCGGGGTGGGGATTGAGGATCTGGTTTCGATCGGAGCGATTGGCTTAATCAAAGCGGTCAATACGTTTGATCCCGATAAGAAAATAAAACTGGCGACCTATGCCTCCCGTTGTATTGAGAATGAGATCCTAATGTATTTGCGCCGGAACAGTAAACTCCGGTCGGAAGTGTCCTTCGATGAACCGCTCAATGTGGACTGGGACGGGAACGAACTGCTCCTGTCGGATGTCCTGGGGACCGAAAACGACATCGCCTATAAACAGTTGGAGGAAGAGGTGGATAAAGATTTACTGGCTTCGGCGATGGCTATGTTAACGCGGCGGGAAAGGTCCATTGTTGAATTGCGCTTCGGGCTGAAGGACGGGGTCGAGAAAACCCAGAAGGAAGTGGCTGATTATCTGGGAATCTCCCAGTCTTACATCTCCCGGCTGGAAAAGCGGATCATCAAAAAGTTACAAAAAGAAATCAGAAAAATGGGGTAGCGCCTTGAAAACAAAGGAGGATTTTATAGAGAGAAGCCGAAGAAGTAAGCTAATGACCGGGCCGGTTGGGCCGGGACGGCAGCGGCTGTGTTTTTACCCAATGGTAGACAGCCAGCCAGCCATGGGAGTTTGGTCGCTGTTTATTCCAGCTAGTTATGATAAAATGAGCTCCGGTAATTTAGGGGGAAACGTATCATGAATACCGCTAATCTTCTCTCACTAACCCGACTTCTCTTAGCCCCATTTATTCTGGTGTTTTTTTCCCGGAAGAACCTCTATGGTGTGATTGTGGTTTGGGCCTTGGCGGCGCTGACGGATTTTCTCGACGGGCGCATGGCGCGCAAGCTGGGCGAGATTAGTGAATTGGGGAAGATTCTTGATCCGTTGGCGGACAAAATCACCTTGGGCTGTTCTCTTATTGCCCTAATGATCTGGTACGACTTACCCGACTGGCTTGGCGTGATCTATATCACCAAGGAACTGCTGCAATTAACCGGTGGGTTGTTCTTTTTTAGGAAGAAGCAAAAAGTGATTCCCAGTAACTATTGGGGAAAAGCCAGCACCTTTATCTTCTTCGTCGGCTTGTTTGTCTTTTGTATCGTTGCCGAACTGGGTGTGCTTATTCTTTCGTTGGGCCTTATCCTCTCGATGATTGCTTTTTTTACCTATTCTCGAAATGCCTTAAAGAAGAATTAGGAAGAAAACCTGCGTAACTTTCCTCCGAAGAAAAATGGCGCAAAGCCATTTTCTTTTTTTGATCGGGGAATAATAAGCCCATGTTTTAGCGAGGAGGAAAGGCGATGCTGGTTCCACATCTCTTGGTTTCGATCCTGCCGGGGGTCTTATGGCTTGTCTTCTTTTACCGGAAAGACCGGCATGAACCGGAGCCGAAGCGGGTAATTGCCCGGGTCTTCCTGGGTGGCATGTTCATGGTGGTTCCGGCCGGGGCGCTCGAATTCCTTGGTAAAGACGGGCTAACCATCGCCCGGGGTTCCGGCGATTTAGGGCTCATCTTTCTCTATGCCTTCTTGTATATTGGCCTGATCGAGGAAGGGCTAAAATTTTTACTCCTGGCCCTCACCGTGAACTACCGCAAAGACATGAACGAACCGGTGGACGGGATTGTTTATGGCATCACGGTCGGTCTGGGCTTCGCGGCTTTGGAGAACCTCCTCTACACGAGAACGATGGGCTTTGAAGTCGGGATCTGGCGGGCGGTTGTGACCTGTTTAGCCCATGCCACCTTTTCGGGCTGGGGCGGCTATTTTTTAACGGCGGGGGGAGCATACCGTTCCGTGCGGCAACGGTTTTTCCGCGGTTTCGGGGTGGCCCTGTTTTGGCACGGGTTATATGATTTCTTCATTTTTTTGAACACCCCGTTTTGGTCGGCGGGTGCCCTGGTCCTGACGGGGATTTTACTCTATTTCCTGTTTCGGAAAATGCACGAACTGGAGGCCGCTTCTCCCTTTAACAATTGAGGTCTAGTGGTAGGGAAAAAAGCAAGGGATCCGGTTTTTGTTTCGCCAAGAATTCTGGTATAATTAAATAATGCTAGAATTCTTATGGTTTGAGGTGAAAGCAATGGCCGGACATTCGAAATGGGCTAATATCAAACGGAAGAAAGAAAAGACGGATGCACAGAAGGCAAAGGCATTTACCAAAGTAACCAGGGAGATTATCGTCGCCACCAAAGCCGGGGGCGGCGATCCGGACGGCAATTTCCAATTGCGGTTGGCTATTCAAAAAGCCAAAGCGATCAACATGCCCAATGATAACATCACCCGGGCCATTAAGCGGGGGTTGGGTTCCTCCGAGGCCGACCAGTATGAGGAGATTATTTACGAAGGATACGGGCCGGGCGGGGTTGCCTTTTTGGTTCAAACCTTGTCGGACAACCGGAACCGGACGGCCAGTGAAATGCGGTATATCTTTTCGCGGAACAACGGAAACCTGGGAGAGACCGGCTGTGTGGCCTGGCTTTTTGACAAAAAAGGGGTAATTTCCGTTCCTAAAGAAAAAGTGAACCTTGATGAAGAGAAATTATTTGAACTGGCGTTGGAAGCCGGAGCCGAGGATCTCCGGGATGAAGATGAATATTACGAAATTATTACTGGGATTGCCGAATTGGAACAGGTGCGTAACTATTTGGAAGGGAAAATTCCGATTGAAGAAGCCGAACTGTCCTATCTTCCCAAGAATACGGTCACCGTTAGCGGGGAGGACGGAGAAAACCTCCTCAAATTGGTCGATGCTTTGGAAGAACACGATGATGTCCAAAATGTTTATGCCAATTTTGAAATCGCCGAAGGGAACTGAGGGATCAAGTATAAGCGGAGCCAATTTTGGGTAATTTAACCCAAAATGGAAAGAGGAGCGATCAAGATGAAAAGGGTTGGACTGGTCCTCCTCCTCGGACTGGTTTTGGGGGGTGTTTACCTCCTGGCCAACACCGGGAAACTCGCTTTGGTCAGCGGCTCCGTACTGAAACAGAAAAGTTTTACCCTTGAATATACAGCTTTTTATACCGGTTGCCAACATGAGGAGCGGAAGGAAGAGTGCCACTCCCCACGAACCCGGAACGAACTCCTGGAAAAGCTAACCAACGAAGGCTGGGTAATCACCAGTTTTACCTCGGAGCGGGTGGGCTTGGAAAAAGAGGAGACCAAGCTATGCCCGGGGTGCCAGGAGCAAGAGTTTATCGGGATTTACGGAAATGAAATTGGCGTGTACGCCGGGAGTCCCGAAAAGCCCGGCCCCTTGAAACAGGTGATCCCGGTCAATATCAGCCGGCTTCCCAAGGCGGAGATTGAAGACCTCAGAGCGGGGATTGTCTGCCGAGGCGCCCAAGAGAAATGGCGGATTCTCGAGGGGTATCAGAACTGAAAGCCGGGAAAGGAAAACCTGGAGGATAAGATCCTCCAGGTGCCCGAGGGTGATGTACCGACCTTCGCGCCGGCTAACAAGGATACCGTTGATACCGTTGGACCAACCTGCGGTTGCTTTTTTCGGCACCCTGGCTAACCTTTGCTCGAACCCGAATCCTACCTCCTCAAAAAACCGTATTCCCATCAACAACCTGGCAAGAAACGGGCTCTTAACTCGGCCCCAACAACTCCATCTGCCTAAGGCAAGATCAAATTGGTGGGACCTTTGCGCCGACCGGTTCAAGTAAGGTTAAACAATAACCAATACCGGAACCGATCTTTGCTCGACCTCCTTTAACCGGTGTCAGCCTGATCTGACAGGGGTGAAATTCAGTCTTCGTTCGGCCGGACATCTACCACTAGTATTTTATCCGGATGAGGACCAGATTATGCTTTGGCTGACCGGGGGTAGACCGTGAGAAAATAGGCGGTAGGAGGAGAAAATAATCAACTTGAGGAGGAAATACTTAAAGATAGTAGAATAATCTTAACGTTATGTGATTTTTTTGCGCATTTCGAGGAGGGTTTAGTTTGAAGAGTTATAATGTGGATAAGATTCGAAACATTGCCCTGGTTGGCCATGGCGGATGCGGAAAGACGATGGTGGCCGAGGCCATGCTCTATCAGACCAAAGCGGTCGACCGGTTTGGGCAAGTCGATGATGGAACTTCCGTGATGGATCACGATGCGGAGGAAATTAAAAGGAAAATCTCGATCAACACCTCCCTCGCGCCGGTGGAATTTGAGGGCCACAAAATAAATCTCCTTGATACTCCCGGGTTTTTTGATTTTGTCGGTGAAGTAAAAGCCGGGGTCCGGGTTGCCGATGCCGGATTGGTCGTCGTTTGTGCCGTCGGCGGCGTGGAGGTCGGCACCGAGAAGGTCTGGGCTTATCTGGATGAAAGAGACTTGCCCCGGATCGTGTTTATCAATAAAATGGACCGGGAAAATGCCAACTTCCATCAGGTTTATGAAGCATTAAAAGCGAAGTTCGGGAACAAATTGATTCCGGTGCAGATTCCGATCGGAGCCGCCGAGAACTTCAAAGGGATCGTCGATGTTATAACAGGTAAGGCTTATATTGACGGGAAAGAAGCGGAAGTCCCGGCGGAATTAAAAGACCAAGTGGAAGAGTATTACCACCTCCTTCTGGAAGCAGCAGCCGAGACCGATGATGAGCTGCTGACCAAATACCTGGAGGGTGAAGAATTAACGAAAGAGGAAGTTTTAAGCGGGTTCCGGAAGGGAACGATGAGCAACCAGATTGTTCCCGTCATGTGTGGTTCTGCCCTAAAGAACATCGGTATTGATGCTTTAATGAAGAAAGTGGTGGAAGCGCTTCCTTCGCCCGCCGATGTCAAGCCGGAGATCGTCACCAACCCGCAGAATAATGAGGAAACCGAACTGAAGGCGGATCCCAATGGCCCAACGGCGGCGCTTGTCTTCAAAACCATGGCCGACCCCTTTGTGGGTAAATTAACCCTCTTCCGTGTTTATTCCGGTAAAGTGAAGTCCGACTCTTCTCTCTGGAATGCTTCCCAGAACCAGGAAGAGCGGATCGGTCAACTTTTCTTAATTAAAGGTAAAACCCAGATTCCCGTGGCCGAACTTGCCGCCGGCGATCTGGGAGCCGTGGCCAAACTTCAGGTCACCAAGACCAATGACACCCTGTGTACGAAAGGCGCTCCTTACCTTCTCAAGAAAGTCGATTTCCCAACCCCCAAATTCACTTTGGCAGTGGTGGCGAAGAACAAGGGCGATGAGGATAAGATTAGCGGCGGCTTAAGCCGGCTGGAGGACGAAGATCCCACGCTCAAAGTGGAGAAGGATACGACCACCAAAGAGATGCTCATTTCCGGGCTTGGTGATTTACACCTGGAAGTCACCATCAGCAAGTTGCATAAGAAATTCGGCGCCCAGGTTGAATTAAAAGACCCCAAAATCCCATACAAGGAAACGATCAAAGGGAAAGTTCAGGTCGAAGGAAAACACAAGAAACAATCGGGCGGACGGGGTCAATATGGCCATGTTTGGCTGGAGTTGGAGCCGCTACCGCCCGGTGGTAACTTTGAATTTGTTGACAAGATCTTTGGTGGCGCCGTCCCGCGGCAGTATATCCCGGCCGTCGAAAAAGGGGTCCGTGAAACCATGGAAGAAGGCGTCCTCGCAGGCTATCCGGTAGTTGATGTGAAAGTTACGCTTTATGACGGTTCCTACCATAGTGTGGACTCCTCGGAAATGGCCTTTAAGATTGCCGCTTCGATGGCGTTTAAGAAAGGATTTATGGACGCCAACCCCATCCTCTTGGAGCCGATCATGAATGTGACCGTGACCGTTCCTGAGGAATACATGGGTGACATCATCGGCGACCTCAATAAAAAGCGGGGCCGGATTTTAGGAATGGACCCCGACCAGGGTTACCAGATTATTCGCGCCCATGTTCCCCTCAGCGAAATGTTCAAGTATGCGATTGACCTCCGTTCGATTACCCAGGGGCGAGGCGAATTCGAAATGGAATTCGACCACTACGAAGAAGTTCCGGCGAACCAGGCGGAGGCTATCATTGCGCAATCAAAGGCCGAGGCGGCCAAAGAATAAGCCTTATGAAGCAAAGCCAAAGTTTATTAGGTGTAAAGATAAGAAAAAAGCCCGTTTTCGGGCTTTTTTTCTTCTAAAAACTGTTGCCGAACAACGTCGACTCGACCAAGGTGCCGATAATATGGCCCAACATTAAGAATATTTCTTTGACCCGCGGACGGTTGGCCGACGGGAGATAAAAGAGGAGATCCGGACGGTGGTTTTTTAGCGGGGGGTAGCTACAAAAGGCGAAGGTGAAGAGGTTTTTTTCTTTCGCTTCGCGGACCAGCGTTTCGGTTTCTTGGCTGTGTTCACCGGCGATGATGAAAAGGGCATCACCTTTTTCTCCCTGACTGATTAGATTAGAAAGAGGTTGTTGTTGACGGGAGGTTTTCTCCAGGAAACTGACGGGCAGCGGTGGGCGGTCCATATTCAAACCGTGCTTGAGATGTTCAGCAAGATCACGGGCGATATTGTGGTAAGGTTCCAAGCCAATAATGAGAATTGATTTTTGCGCTTGAAAGATATCCACCATTTTACTGGCCATTTGACGGGCGACATCTAAACCTTCCGTACTAAGCAGGACCGGCAGTTCGGCAAGGTCAAGTAATTGTGAGAGGATAAATTCCCGGTTAAAGTTGTGGTTCAGCATCAAAATCCTCCTTACGAATCTTCCGCCAAAGTCACTTATCCTATTCTATGAACATAAAATGTTTTGAGTGCATAGAATTAAGGGATGAGGTGATGAAAATGGCCGAAAAGTTTAGGATCAAAAAAACCCCGGGACAACAAGGTATTTTCCGTAATCTGAATAACAATTCATATCAAGACGGTCCCTACCACACCATCCGCACGCCCCAGGATCAGTCGGCGTATGATCCCTGGGCCGATTGGTTTAACGCCGGTCTTGAACCGGAACCGTTCGACGACAACTTTTATGTGGAACCGGCGCCGAACAATTCCCCCTGGTTTTCCGGCGCGGGTGCGGACTATAGCACACCATGGTTTATACCGGAAGAAGAGCGGCAATACCAATACCGGGAGGAAGAAACGCCACAACCGCAGGTCCCACAGGAATACCCGGTTTACCCAGGGGAAGACCAATCCTTTGGCTACCCGAGTTATTACCCGGGTTATCCAGAAGCGCAGGACAATCAAGAATGGCGACCGGTCGAAACGGAAGAAACGACGGACTATGACAGTGTCGGTTCTGCGGTTGGAGAAGAACCGACGGTGCCGGCCGGCGTAACCAGCCCCAGTGAAGAGAAGAGCCAGGAAGAAGAGGCGGTTTATGCGGTAAAAGAAGAGTCAGGGAAAGAGGAAAGGGAAGACGAAACGACACCGGTTGCGACAGAGAGTAAACCCGTAGCAAAGAACGGGGTTGAAGAAGATAAAATCATAGAAAGCGGGAAAGAGGCAGAAAAAGAAGAAGCGAAAGACACCTCCCGTTACAACCGGGAACCGTTGGTCTGGAAGGCCTTCCCCGAAAAAAGCTGTTAGTGCCCACAAATTTTTTTGAAATAAATCTAGACAAAAATAAAATGCTGTGGTATTATATATTTTGCGTTCAGGAGACAGCTAGTCCCTGGTAAACGCAGCAAATATTAACTGAACCCTGAAAACTAAACAGCCAAGACAGGTAAGAGAAGGTAAGGGCTTGTTGCTTTACAAAGAAGTGATAAGTCCGGACGACGTCAAGAAGAAAAAGATGAGCTAAAATCAGCTCTTCAAGAATTTTACGGAGAGTTTGATCCTGGCTCAGGACGAACGCTGG
>NZ_JAAKDE010000043.1 GCF_013664685.1 Capillibacterium thermochitinicola | reverse complement strand
TGGCTGCCCTGATCACTATTGATAATCTTCGGCTTACGGTCATTCAATGCCCGTTTGAGGCAGATTAAGACAAATGCCTTGTCCAATGTGCTTGAAAGTGTTTGTGGTAGTATAAGAATACCGAGAATGGCAGTCTAAAATTCCATAGTTCGGTAAAAAAGGAGGAGTCACTGCATAGCATCCTGAAAATAAGCCTCTGAGCATATCATTGTAAGGAGGCAATTTAAAGGAGTGCTAACAGTGACTCAAATCGATTATATCAAACATTTACGGGATATTGAAGGTGCATCTATTAGCGAAATTGCGGCAAGAGTCAAATGCGACTGGAAAACAGCTAAGAAATACGCAGATGGTAGCATTGACCTCCGCCGGCGAGGCAGGTGCTCCAGGAAAAAAACAGTCATGGAAGGCTTTGAAGAATACTTGGAGGCCTGGCTTCACGAAGATCAGAGGATGCCCAAAAAGCAGAGGCGAACTGCCAAAAGGATCTTTGAGGAGCTGCAAAAGCTCGGTTATCAAGGTTCTGACCGTACTGTACGGGAATATGTCCGCAAGATAAAACAAGAAATGCGGTCAAGCGCCCAAGAACAAGCCATCCGGCTCGAACAGATTCCCGGGGAAGCACAAGTGGACTTTGGAGCGTTCAAGGCGATTTCCGGCAATGAGCTCAAGACTTATTACGAGTTGGTTTTGTCTTTCCCCCATAGTAATGCTCAGGTTTGCCTGGTTCTCCCATCTGAGAATGGGGTTTGCTTTCTACACGGCCTTCAAGAACTTTTTTACCTAATTGGCGGTGTTCCACGGGTCATTAGGTTCGACAACCTTTCTCCGGTTGTCGCCAAGATCCTCTCCGGCGAAGAACGTACTTTGACAGAAATGTTCAAGACCTTTCAGTGGCACTACCGGTTCCAGGCAGAATTCTGTAATCCGGGTAAGGGCCAGGAAAAAGGTCATGTAGAGAACAAAGTCGGTTATATCCGCCGCAACAATTTCAGCCCACTGCCGATCATCGAAGACCTCGATGAATTCAACCGCAATCTAAACCGGGCGATGATCGCGGACCGGGAACGAGAGCACTATGCAAAAGGTGCTCTAATCAGCGAGTTGTGGGAAGATGATCTGAAAAACCTGCTCCCGCTGCCCGAAATGCCCATGGATATCTTTCAGCTCTTTACCCGCACGGTTAACAAGTATGGAGAAGTTCGTGTTGACGACCAGTTGTACAGGGTCCCAAATGTGGCTCCGGGGTGCCGTGTTCTGATTAAAGCCTGCTGGGACCAGCTTGAAATCCTGGACGAGCATGGCGAAACAGTCCTTCATACGGTGAAACGGGTTTACTTCCAGAAAGCTGAGAGCATCGATTGGGCAGCGGAACTGGAGATATTCATTAATCGTCCCCGAGCTGCAGAAAGGGCGGTGTATCTAAGAGCGCTGCCTGACGCTCTCAAGACCTATATCTTATCTGCGCCCGATTTAAAAGAGCGGCGACAACGAATAATTGCGGCAGTTACCGTATTACGGCAGTATCCCCTCGCTGTGGCGGTTAAGGCGGCCAAACAGGCCCTGGATTATGGCCGGACCGACATTAACAGCTTAAGAATGTTTGCCGCTTTGCAGGCCGGTGCATCAACACCCACGCCAGGTCCAATTGAAGAACCGTGGACTCCATCCGAGGTGGCGCAATGGCAACCGGACTTGTCCATCTATGATTTACTGGGGGTGACCGGCCATGCAAAATGAATTGGCCGCCATCTGCAAAAAGCTGAAACTCGGTGACCTAACGAAGTTGGCAGCGCAAGTAAACTTTGAAAATGAAACGCAATATCTAACGGATGTCCTCAGGCTTGCCTTGAAACACAGGGAAGACAAGCGGATCGAAAGGTTAATCAGGCAGGCAAAATTCCCAGTCGTAAAGACCTTTGACGGTTACAAATATGACCCAATTACATGGCCACCTGGCTTTGATAAAGATCAACTGCTCAGTCTGGATTTTATTGAGAAAAAGCAGAACATCATCTGCTTAGGTGCTGTCGGAACGGGAAAAACATATCTGGCGATCGCCTTAGGTGTTAAAGCCTGCTCCCAGGGGAAGAAGGTCCGCTTTTACCGGGCACTAGACTTGGCAACAGAATTGGCCGAAAAACACCGTAACGGAAACCTCAGCAAAGCTCTGCAACAGCTGCAAAAGCTTGATCTGCTCATCCTGGATGAGCTGGGTTACATCCCGTTTGAGAAGACTTCATCCCAATTGCTATTCCATGTTATCTCCAACAGTTACCAGCAGCAAAGCGTCATCATTACTTCTAATCTGGAGTTTGGGAGGTGGAACGAGATATTCCAAGACGATCGGCTTACGGCAGCTTTGATTGACCGCTTAGTCCATCACGCTTACATTCTTGGTTTTTCGGGTCCCAGCTTCCGTTACAGAGAGGCCATGCTGGCCAGAAGCGCCGGGCCTTCGCAAACAGACTAAATGCGCAAAATGTCAGGATGCTATGTATCTCTTAGCCGCCGAACTATGGAATTCATAATTGCCAAACACAGGCTAGGAAATAAAATCGCTGAAATTAATACATT
>NZ_JAAKDE010000042.1 GCF_013664685.1 Capillibacterium thermochitinicola | reverse complement strand
ACCGTAGAGGTTTCTTGGAGTATCTCCAGTACTATTTTGCTTTTGAATTCCGCTGAGTATTGATTTCTCTTTTTCATGCTTCCATTATAACTTACTTTTTTATTTTTGTGTCTCACACTATGGGAGCATTATAACTCCCAGTGGGGATAATTTCTGTGATAAGCTTTTCGTTTTTAATTATTCTTCGAAGTAAGGTTATATTTGTTCTTAAGTTTTCTGTAAATCCTTCTTGCGAGCCTTTTACTACCTGTTCTGTGATAGGCCTGTCAATGTTTCTTTTTTCAAAACCCCTAGTTTCCATTATTAGTGCTTCTGAACATTTATCAATGAACAAGACCGTCAGGCCATTTAGAATTTGAGCTTTGATTTTATTAAAATCGCTAGTCTTTGTAAGCTGTGTAATGGATAATACATTATCCATAATATAATCGATTAGACTTCTATTAGATGAATCTTTAAAATTATCCGGGTTCATTAATTGCGGAAGGATAAATTGAATTTCACTTCCTTATTACTCCAGTTGAAAGCAAAACTTTTCATATTGTCTAGTATTTATTATTGAGTACTATAGTTGAGTCCATATAATGG
>NZ_JAAKDE010000041.1 GCF_013664685.1 Capillibacterium thermochitinicola | reverse complement strand
ACCGTAGAGGTTTCTTGGAGTACCTCCAGTACTATTTTGCTTTTGAATTCCGCTGAGTATTGATTTCTCTTTTTCATGCTTCCATTATAACTTACTTTTTTATTTTTGTGTCTCACACTATGGGAGCATTATAGTTTCTATCAGAATCGAGGCGACTAAAAATATGCCGAGACCAATGAAATGGAGAAAAGTATGCTGTTTGCCTGAAAGTAATAAGTTTGGTCCTCTTGATCTAAAGGTAGATGAAGCGAATTTCGTAAGAATGACAGTTGATGAGTATGAAGCCATAAGGCTTATTGATTTGGAAGGCTTTACGCAAGAGGAATGTGCCAAGCAGATGGATGTTGCACGCACTACTGTTCAAGGCATTTACGCTGAAGCTAGAAAAAAGATTGCCGAGTCTCTGGTAAATGGTAAGGTACTCTTGATAGAAGGTGGTGTATACAAGCTATGTGAAGGATTCGGAAATGGATGCGGACGAGGTTGTCGCAGGTATCGGCATGGTTGGCGCTTTGCAGGTAGTGATAGAGGTGACTGATAATGTTCATACATGCCTTAGATGGACTTCCTGAGAACAAGGTTCATTGCTCTAATTTAGGCGTTAGCGCATTACGAAATGCGATCAATAATTATATTAATAGAATGGAGGATTCTCATGAAAATAGCAATTCCGGTAGATGAAAAAAGTTTGGAGTCGAATGTATGTGTATCCTTTGGGCGTGCTCCCTATTTTCTAATTTATGATACTGAAACTAAAGAGAGTATATTTCTTTATAATGGTGCAGCAGCAAGTACAGGCGGAGCAGGAATTAAGGCAGCACAAACAATAGTGGATAATAAAGTGAACGCTTTACTTACTCCCCGATGTGGCGAAAATGCAGCTAATGTGCTCAAATCCGCTGATATTAAAATATATAAAACAGCGGGTATTTCCGCTAAAAAAAATATTGATGACTTCATCAGTGGAAAGCTATCCTTACTCGATGAAATTCATCCTGGTTTTCATGGCCATGGAGGGAACTAAAATGAGGATAGCTGTGCTAAGTGGCAAGGGCGGCACAGGAAAAACACTGGTGTCGGTTAATTTAGCTGCGGCTGCAAAAATATCAACGTATATTGACTGTGATGTTGAAGAACCAAATGGCCACCTTTTTTTTAAGCCCGAAAACATTCAGGAAGAAGAAGTACATGTACGAATTCCAAAGGTGGATGGCAAGCTATGCAATGGATGTCGAAAGTGTGTTGACTTTTGCAAGTTTAATGCCCTTGCCTATATAAAAGATAAACTGATTATATTTGAAGATATATGTCACTCTTGTGGAGGTTGTATCTTGCTTTGCCCTGAGAAAGCGTTAACAGAGAAAGAAAAGGTTATTGGCAAGATCCAAAAAGGAGCTTCGGACCAGGTAACAGTATATACAGGAATATTGAACACCGGTGAACCTTCGGGTATACCAATTATAAAAAAGTTGCTTAATGAGAACAAACCTGAAAGGAACAAGACGATATTTATCGACTGCCCTCCCGGAAGTGCCTGTATAGTCATGGAAAGCATTAAGGATGCAGACTACTGTATATTAGTAGCTGAGCCTACATTGTTCGGCGTTCATAACCTTAACATGGTATATGAACTGGTGAAGTTATTTAACAAGCCGTTCGGAGTTGTTCTTAACAAGTGCCTTGATGGTGAAAATCCATCAGAGCAATTCTGCATAGAAAAGAACATAAAAATTATAGGTCGAATTCCATTTGACAGTGCACTCGGTATGCTAAATTCAAATGCAGAAATCGCTGTAAGGAAAAGTGAAAGATACCGGACGATTTTTTCTTTTTTGCTGGAGACTGTGAAAAAGGAGGTGCATCATGAAACAACTTCTAATTCTTAGCGGTAAAGGCGGTACTGGTAAAACTACAATAGCCAGTGCTTTTATCAAGCTTTCAAAGGCTAAGGCTTATGCAGACTGTGATGTAGATGCACCTAACCTGCATCTTATAACAAAGCAAAACTCCCTGCCAAAGAAAACAGACTTTTATGGTTTGCCGAAAGCCGAGATAGATATCGAGCTGTGCATAGAGTGCGGACAATGCATGCAAAACTGCCGATTTGAAGCTATATCAGCAGACGGGAAATACAAGGTAGATCCTTTTGCCTGTGAAGGTTGCGGGGTTTGCGAGCTTGTTTGCCCTGTTGAAGCTGTGACTTTAAAACCTGCTGTAGCTGGTGAACTGCTGTTATATACAGATGGAGAAAAAGTATTTTCTACAGCGCAGCTAAAAATGGGCAGCGGAACCTCCGGAATGTTGGTTACCGAGGTAAAGAAGCAAATGAAGTCAGCAGCCGCTGATGTGGAGTTTGCCATTATTGACGGATCTCCCGGTATAGGCTGCCCGGTTATAGCGTCTTTGAGCGGTGTTGATATGGTGTTAATTGTGGCCGAGCCATCCATATCCGGAATTAGTGACATGGAGCGGATTATAAATACAGCTGCGAAATTTGGCGTAAAGACGGCGGTATGTATCAATAAGTTTGACACAAATATGCAAAACACAGAAAAGATAGAAAACTTCTGTAAAGGTCAGGGAATTAGCCTTTTGGGTAGAATACCCTTTGATTTGGACGCGGTAAAAGCAATTAATAATGGGCAGACAATTGTTGATATAGACTGTGCCTCAGGTGCAGCAGTGAAAGCAATTTATAGCAAGACAATGGAACTGCTGTTTGAAGAAGGTGGTGGGCTGAGGTCATGATTATCAAAACACTAGTTGAGAATACAGCGCTATCCAAAAACTTCGGCAGCGAACACGGACTTAGCCTTTATATAGAAGCAAATAGTCACAAAATTCTTTTTGATGTTGGCGCTAGTGAGTTATTTCTTGAAAATGCAAAGAAGCTGAATGTAGATATCTCTGAGGTTGATTATCTGATTATTTCGCATGGGCATTATGATCATGGTGGCGGGCTAAGAGCTTTTTTGCGTGAAAACACGAAAGCCGAGGTATTCCTACACCGACTAGCATTTGAAAAATACTATGCTTTGCGTTCAAATGATGAACCGGAGTATATTGGCTTGGATGAAGAATTGAAGCAAAACAAGCGAATTGTATTTACATCAGACCGTTTCTTTGTCAGCAAGGGGGTTCAAGTGTTCTCAAATATTACCAGGAAGGAACCTCTACCAAAGTCAAATGACAGTTTGCTTATGAAACATGACGGCAAAATAGTACAGGATACTTTTGCGCATGAACAAAACCTCATTATAGAGGAGGCAGGAAAGACGCTTTTGGTAACAGGCTGCGCCCATAATGGTATTGTAAATATTCTTGAATACTTCCATGACTTAAAAAGACGTATGCCTAACTATGTGATAGGTGGATTTCATCTTTCCAACCGTTCTGGCGGAAACGAGGTCCATGAAATGATAGATAGAATTGGTAAATACCTGGTGGATACAAAAGCAAAGTTTTACACATGTCATTGCACTGGTCTGGAGCCTTATAAAAGGCTGAAAACTATTATGGGTGATAGCATCGATTATCTGTCAGCAGGCAGTGAAATACACATATGAATTATTTGATAGTGCAAACCAAGGGAGATGAATGCCTGTGAAAGATATTAATACATTTATTTTGATTTCAGCCTTTGCGATAGGTGCAATGTTAGTAAACAGTTTGGGAATCTGGACTCTTTATAAAAATCGCGAATGGGCAGAAAAAATTAAAGACTATTGTATGTGTTTTGCTGCGGGAATACTTATCTCTTCCCCGCTGATAATGACTTTACCTCAAGCTATACAAAAAACCTCCTACGCAGGATTTACTGCGCTCGCAGGATTTTTATTTATGTATTTCAGCAATGAGATCATCAAATACAAAACAAAGCAAAAAGAACTGGCCTTTGGCATAACTGCAATTGAAGGTATCTTAATTCATTCACTTATAGATGGCGTTGTATACACAGTTACTTTTAGTATCAGCACAGTAGTTGGAATTCTTACTGGAGTTGGGTTGGTTGTTCATGAGTTCGCCGAAGGCGTTATAACTTTTTCAATGTTACTTAAAGGTGGATATAGCACAAGGAAAGCTGGGATTTATGCTTTTCTTGCAGCAGCATTAACAACTCCTATCGGTGCCTTTATAGCATATCCAATTGTTCAACATCTTAGTAACAATGTTTTAGGACATATGCTTGGATTTGTTGCTGGTGTTTTAATATACGTTTCGGCATCGCATTTATTGCCTGAAGCAAGGGAATATGAGAAAAAGCACTCTACACTAGCATTTATATTGGGAATTGTTTTCGCACTGCTTATTATGTTTACCGAACACTAAAGTTATTACAGCATAACAACCATGCATGAAAAATATACAGGAAGGAGCTAATATTATGAGCGAAAATTGCAACCAAAGCTGCAGCAGTTGCTCGGAGGACTGCGCAGAAAGAAAAGAGAAGAAAAATGATTTCTCCGTGAAACCACATGAAATGAGCAGCATTAAAAAGGTTATTGGTGTTGTCAGCGGTAAAGGAGGGGTTGGAAAGTCACTGGTAACTTCCATGCTAGCTGTTACCATGAATAGAATGGGGTATCATACCGCTGTTCTGGACGCTGATGTAACCGGGCCTTCTATTCCTAAGGCATTTGGTATCAAGGAAAAAGCCACAGGAAGTGAATTTGGCTTATTCCCAGTTAAAAGTAAGACAGGTATTGATATAATGTCTGTTAATTTGCTTTTAGAGAATGATACCGATCCAGTTGTGTGGAGAGGACCCCTGATCGGAAATATGGTAAAGCAGTTCTGGTCAGATGTTATCTGGAGCGATGTGGATTTTATGTTCATCGATATGCCACCGGGCACCGGCGATGTTCCCCTTACTGTATTTCAATCCATTGCTGTTGATGGGATCATTGTTGTAACCTCGCCTCAGGAGCTTGTATCCATGATTGTATCAAAAGCAGTCAGGATGGCTGAAATGATGAATATTCCTATCGTTGGTTTAGTAGAAAATATGTCCTATTTTAAATGTCCGGATTGCGGTAAGGAACACAAAATTTTCGGCGACAGCCATATTGACGAAATTGCCGAAAAGCATAATTTAAAAGTGCTTGCTAAGCTTCCGGTCAACCCCAAAATTTCTGCCGCCTGTGATAAGGGTATGATAGAACTTTTTGACGGCGATTGGCTTGATCCGGTGGCAAAAGTATTGGAGGAAATCATTGAGGAAGATAATAAATGAGTGCACATTCAGATTTGGCAAGAAAATTGTTTAAAAAAGGCTACAATTGCTCTCAATCTGTTTTTGCTGCTTTTTGTGATGAAACGGGGCTGGACACGGAAACAGCATTAAAAATTGCATCTTCTTTCGGAGGAGGTATGGGTAGGTTGCGAGAAGTATGTGGTGCTGTGACAGGAATGTTTATGGTGGTCGGCATGAAATATGGTTACACAGATCCATCCAGCAAAAATGCGAAAGCAGAACATTATGAGCTAGTTCAAGATTTGGCAAAACAATTTGAAAATGAAAACGGATCAATCATATGCAGGGAACTGTTAGGTATTTCAATTAAGCATGATAAACCTATACCCGAGACCAGAAATGATAATTATTATAAAAAGCGGCCTTGCGCAGAACTTGTTGAGCAAGCTGCAAGGATACTTGATGAATATATTCAGAGTAAAAGAATGGAGGAGGTCAACTATGATTAAAATTGCTGTAGCAAGTGATAACGGAATGGTGACTGAGCACTTTGGACATTGCGAAGGGTTTATAATTTTTGACACCGAAAACAACAAAATTGTTAAAAGTGAAACCATCGCTAACCCCGGGCATAAACCTGGATTCTTGCCTAATTTTCTTGCCGATCGTGGAGTAAACGTCATCATCAGTGGTGGTATGGGAGGAGGTGCAGTTGACATTTTTAATGAAAGGAACATTGAGGTTATTGTTGGGGCAAGAGGTGATGCCAAAGCAGCAGTAGAAGCATACCTGCAGGGTTCTCTTAAATCTACTGGTTCTGTTTGCCATGAACATGAGCACCACGATGAATGTGGAGAATGAAACAGGACTTTGAATTATAATTTCCTATACTTTGATTATTACACTGTGCAAATAAAAAGACACCGCTTCAGTACAAATACTGACGATCAAGTCCAGATTAGTGTG
>NZ_JAAKDE010000040.1 GCF_013664685.1 Capillibacterium thermochitinicola | reverse complement strand
CGCGAAATACGGTTCATCTCGATCACCTAATACGGCTCAAGCCGATCACCCAATACGGTTCATTGCGATCGCGTGATACGGTTCATGCCGATCGCCCAAAACGGTTTATCCCGATCGCCTAATACGGTTCAAACCGATCACTTTTGGCGGGGTATCCTCTAATCACCAATTTTGATCACCAATTTGCCATAGGACATCTGCGTCACCGAATCTAAGTTCTCAGATAACTTAGATGAGAAAGGTGGATGCGAGACTATGGCCGCGAGGAGGATATCCGTGCGAAAAATCTTGGAAATATTAAAGCTCAAATGGCAAGACGGGTTAAGTAACCGCCAGATTGCTGTTAACTGCAATGTTTCGCCCAGTACTGTAAGTGACCTCATTCAAAGAGCTACACATGCAGGCCTTTCGTGGCCATCGGTGCAACAGATGACTGATAAGGAACTGGAAGCACTGCTCTACGTTGATGTCAGCACCAGAAAGCCGCCTCATGTAATGCCTGATTGGCAGCAGGTTCATAAAGAGCTGTCCAGACCAGGTGTAACTCTTAAACTCCTGTGGTGGGAATACAAAGAGCTACATCCCGATGGGTTTCAGTACACACAGTTTTGTTACCATTACCGGCAGTGGGCCAAGCATCTTGATGTTGTCATGCGCCAGCACCATAAGGCCGGAGAAAAGGTCTTTGTTGACTGGGCTGGACAGACTTTTCCCATCTACGACCCGGTTACCGGTGATATTCATCCAGCGTATATGTTCGTAGCCGTCTTAGGAGCCAGTAATTACTGTTTTGCGCATCTGTTTCCGGCTATGGAGCTAAATTACTGGATTCTTGGCCACTGTTTGGCCTTTGAGTTCTTTGGCGGAATACCTGTCATAGTAGTGCCAGACAACCTGAAAACTGGTGTTACAAAGGCCAATTATTATGATCCTGAGATCAATCCGACCTATGCCGACATGGCCCGTCACTATGGAGTAGTTGTTCTCCCCACGAGAGTGCGCAAACCGAATGACAAAGCCAAAGTCGAAAACGCGGTTCTTCATGTGGAGCGCAACATTTTGGCAGCCCTGAGGGACTACACATTCTTTAGCCTTGACGAGGCAAATGCCGCGGTTCTTAAAGAGCTTGAAGCGTTGAATAATCGTCCTTTTCAGAAACTGCATGGTTCAAGAACCTCATGGTTCCTGGAAATCGACAAACCGGCACTCAAGCCTCTACCTGAGAAGCGGTATGAAATGCGCCAATGGAAGAAAGCTACGGTTCACATGGACTACCATGTGGAGTTTGAGAAGAGCCTTTACAGCGTCCCATACAAGCTTGTTGGAAAATCTGTCGAGATTTTAGCCACTCAGACGATAGTTGAGATCTACCATCAAGGAATGCTCGTGGCCAGGCACAAACGCTGCGGCCCTTACCAGCGCTTTTCAACAATCAAGGAACATATGCCCTTTTCCCATCAGAAGTATGCTTACCGGAGCCCGGAAGATATGGCGGCCCGGGCTGGTAAGTTGGGAAAACATGCCGAAGAATGGGCCCATGGGCTGTTTGAGCGGTGCGAACACCCCGAACAAGGATACCGTGCGGTTTTGGGTCTTATTCAGCTAGCCAAAAAGTATTCTGCCAAGCGGGTAAACAATGCCTGCAAAAGAGCGATTACCTATGGCGCCTATTCATACCGCAGTATCAAATCCATCCTTGAGAAGGGCTTAGACAGAGTTCCTGTTGATCACCCCCCACAACTTGCACTACCGGAACACGAAAACATCCGGGGAGCTGCTTACTACGCGGAGAAAGGGGGTGATGAAAGATGGGTACTGAACAGACACTAGAGCGCATGCGCAAAATGCGCTTGTCTGGCATGGTTCAGGCATACTTAAGAGATTCCCAGACGGAAGGCATCTCCGAGTTGTCATTTGAAGAACGCCTGGCCCTAATGGTGGACCATGAATGGACTCTGCGGGAATCTAACCGTATTGCCCGCCTGCGTAAAAAAGCCCGGTTTCGTATTGATGCTATGCCTGAAGATATCGACTACGAGCATCCTCGTGGACTTAAGCGCCGGCTTTTTCAAGAGTTGCTGCGTTGCGACTGGATCCGCAAAGGTTACAACGTCCTTATCATTGGTCCAACAGGTGTTGGCAAAACCTTTCTTGCCTGTGCCCTGGGCAACGCAGCCTGTCGAGAGGGGCTATCGGTCAAATATTACCGCATTCCGACACTTCTCCGTGAGCTTGCCATTGCCCAGGGTGATGGGCAGTACTTCGAGCTTCTAAAAACGGTCAGGAAAGCGCAACTACTAATTCTCGATGATTGGGGCCTGGCCAATCTACTTCCGGCGGAATCCCGCGATCTCTTGGAAGTGCTTGAGGACCGTGCGCAGTACCATTCAAC
>NZ_JAAKDE010000039.1 GCF_013664685.1 Capillibacterium thermochitinicola | reverse complement strand
GAACCTCCTTTGCTCCGTTTCAGTCTCAAACTGTGGATGTCCCTGATTGGCGGTCGACGATTCTTGCGTTAAACCTTTGGCGAAAACCTTAAGTTAAAAACAAATCTTCCATCGGCTGGTCTTTTGACAAGCGGCTGGTCGCTGCTCTTTGTAAACTTGTTTTTACGTTTCTTTCTGCGTTTACCGGCGTCTTTTTCTCTTCTGGTCCGCGTTTTCTGCGCCGTCGTGCGCTGCTTTGTTTACTGCCGGGGCGGCATCTCTTGCTTCTTTTTCCGGATCACTTGGTTCCTGTGCCACGTGTCTGCTTTTATACTCTGTCGTTTCTGCTTCTCTAACTTGGGCCGCGCCTGTTCCTGTCTGCTCTTCGTCGTCTCTTGCTTGTGCTGCCTAGTCATTTACTTTTCCGCATCGTTTCTTCTTTGCGTTGCATCGTTTCTTACTTGTGCCGCGTCGTTCTCACTTGTACTGCACCGTTACTTTCTTATGTTGCATCGTCTTTTACTTGTTTGTCCTTCGTTCGCTTCCGCCTTGTGTCCGTTGTTTACTGCCGGTGCTGCGTCACTTCCTGCCGATGCCGTGTTGTTTACATCCTGTGTGCGGCGGTGTTTGCTTCTTTGGAGTCTGTTTTGTGCTTCAGTTTCCGTTGTCTTTTTGGCGTCTTTTGCCTGGTAGTTGGCTTGTTCGTGTTCAGTGGTCTGGTCTTGCTGTCTTGCTGTCTGACAAGTTAAGGGAAAAAATATAAGGTTTTCGCCTTTTTTATTGCTCTGTCTTTATCACTCTGTCTTTATTGCTCTGTCTTTATTGCTCTGTCTTTATTGGTTCGTCTTCGCCTGGATTGTCAGTATTCGTCTTTTTTGGAACCGCATCCGTTATCACGATCATACCGTGAACCTTGCCGTCATTAGTGGTGGGTCCGTTGCTTCCGTTGCGCCCTTGGACAAGTCTATCATATAGCAAAATCTGCTACTTGTCAAGCTGTCTGACAGCTTGACTGTGTTAATTTATTTCGCTTTCTGACAAATAACCTCCTGCCAGTTTCCCCAAAAAATTTTTACTCCCGGTTTTTTATATTTCTCACCCTAGTGCATCTGGTCCGTTTAGCTAGGTAAGAAGGGCTTTTTCGTTGTATTCGGTGAATTTTTGTTTGGCGGCCTGGAGGTGATTGATCATACACTTCCGTGCCAGGCTGGCGTCGGCCTTCGAAATTGCTTCGTAGATCGCTTCGTGGTCGTTATACGATTTCCCAAACAAACGTTCCACCGAGGAAGAATCATCCTCCGCCAGACGGATGATGTTGTAATAAGGATGTTCCAGCTTGAGTAAGGCTTCTTTAATAAACTGGATAAAAAGCCGGTTGTCGGAGGCTTTGGCCAACGCCAAATGGAATTCATAGTCCACGTTGATGAACTCGTCCACCGTTTTGACGTTCCTACACTTATCCAGGGAATTTTTAATCTCGCGCAGGCTCGCCTCGGTCCGGCGTTTCGCGGCCAAGTAGCAGATTTCTCCTTCAATCGCACGCCGGGCTTCCAACGCTTCCAGATAAGTCATCCGGCTCCGGACCGCATCGATTATATTGTCCAGTTCATAATGGACGTTGGGTTTTTTGATAAAATTCCCCTTTCCGGGAATTGACTCCAAAACCCCAAGAGCTTTCAACCCGCTCAGTGCTTCCCGGATGGTTGCCCGGCTGGTCCCCAAACTCTTCGCCAAACTCGCTTCCGAAGGGAGACAATTGCCCGGTTTCAGTTTGTTGGTCCGCAGCATCTCGATGAACTGTTCAATGATCCGGGTTGAAGTATTCACGGTTGCAACCGGTTTTAGATCTAGACTTACCATCTCTTTTCACCCACACTACATATTTTTTACAGGACTAGTTTAATCATCCTATTCCAGATCGATGACCAATCTCCCTTTCAACTTACCGTCTTTGATCAACTGGAGACCATAATTCAGTTCCGGTAAACTGATAACTTCCCCAATGACCGTCTCCACTTCCTTCGCCAACACCAGTTTCAGACATTCCTCGATATCCTCTTTGGTCGCGGCCCTGGTACTCAAGAGATCGATCTCGTTTAAATGACCGTACAGGGCATTAAACTTAACCTCTTTACTGTAGGCGACCAAAGCTAGTTTACCACCTTTGCCTACCGCCTTCAACCCCTCATCGATACTTGACTGGTGGGCCACAAAGTTGACCACCAGGTCGGCCCGCCCCCCCTGGGTATAGGCGGCCACGGCATCACTCCAGGAAGGGTTCTCCCGCCCGTCAATGACAAAATCGGCTCCGTAGGACTTCATTAAGGCAAGCTTTTCCGCCGAAACATCGACGCCGATGACCACCGCCCCCAGCACCTTGGCCATTTGGAGGGCGTGAAGGCCTAAACCTCCACCCCCACCCACGATGACAAGGCAGTCGCCCTTTTGCACCTGGGCCCGGCGGACCAAAACATGGTAACAGGTGCCCAGGGCATCCGGGATCACTGCGGCCTGCCGGAAGGAGAGCCCCGGCGGTTTGGGAATCAGGCAGGCTTCCGGGACCGCCACATACTCGGCAAAGCCGCCGTTGAACTCAAACCCGATCCGCCCTTTCAACTGTTCACAGATGGTCTGCCGGCCAAGACGGCAAGTCCGGCACCGGTTACAGGGGATATAGAAAGAGACCAAAACGGCATCGCCCACACGAAAGCGTTTGACATTGGCCCCGGTAGCGGCCACCACCCCGGCGACCTCATGTCCGGGAATTAAAGGCAGTTCTTTCGTCGGCACCAACCCGTCCCGGATCTTTAAATCCGTACCGCAAACCCCGGCCGCTTTAACTTTGAGCAAGACTTCATCCGGGCCGTAGGACGGGATCTCCACTTCTTCGAGCGTCAAGGGTTTGCCGAATTCCCTTAAAACCATCGCTTTCGTTTTGACCACTTCCTCAATTGTTAGTCCAAATCTTGTTTGCTTTTATCTTGCTTATCTCGCGAAGCCTAACAGATTTCGCATCTTACGCCCTTCACCTTTACACCTTAATGCGCTTAACCATGTAGAGCCGACAAGGATTCCCTACCGGTGCATCAGCTTGCTGCCGTACAATCCGGTGGGTTTGATCAACAGAATAATGATCATGACCAGGAACGGAGCCATTTCGGCCAGCGGCGCCCAGATCAGCGCACCCAACGAGACAACCTGCCCGACGATGAGGGCTGAGACCATCGTCCCCTTGATGCTCCCGAGACCGCCGATGATGACGACCATAAAGGCAAAGGCGGTAATGGTCATCCCCATCTCCGGCGAGACCATCACAAAGGGCGCATGAATCACGCCGGCCAGCGCGGAAAGGACCGAAGACAAGAGAAAAGTGATGGTAAAAAGGCGGCTGATGTTAATCCCAAGCGCCTTCACTTTTTCCGCATCATCGATCCCCGCCCGGATGGCGGTCCCCAGAATGGTTTTGTTCAGGAAATACTGAACGGCAAAATAGACGATTACGGCCAAGGCAATCACAAAAATACGGTAGGTGGGAACACCGGTCCCCAGAATCATCACCCGGCCAACAATCGGCGAAGCAACCGGTTTTGGTGTCAACCCCCAGATATACTTGATTAAACCAACACCCATCAGGTTAACACCAAAGGTCAGAATCATCGAGAACATCACCGGTTTCGAGTAGACCCGCTTGTTGACCAGTCGTTCGACCACAAACGCCACCACCAAGGCGGTTAACATCGCAACAAACATCCCCAGCCAGAAACTGCCGGTTATTGAAGTTATCGTGTAAACCATATAGGCGCCAAGCGCATAGTAGAAGAATTGGTCAAGGCTGATGATCCGCATCAAACCATAGCAAAGGGAGAGACCGACCGTTAAAAGAAAGTAGACTCCGGACATGCTTAAGCCTAAGACAATCGCTGAAATTAACAATTGCGCATTCATCTAAATCATAATCCCCCTTCTTTAGTCAGCGCCGTTGTGGAAGAGGAACTGTTTGCTTTCATCTTTTCAAAATACCCCTCCAACGTGCCGACAATCCCTTTTTCTCCAGCCAGCATCACAATGATCAAAAGCAGCCCGACCAACACTTCCCAGTGGCTAATAAACCGGCTGGCAATGTCCTTGAGACCAATAAAGAGGAAGGAACCGACCAAGGGACCGAATAACGTCCCGGCACCCCCCAGCATTGAAATGGCCACCGCTTCCGAAGCCGTATTGACGTTGGAAATGTTCGCGTTAACCATACAAAAGTAGACGGTGTAGATTGCTCCGGCCAGTCCGGCCGTGGTGTTGGCGATCACAAAGGCCAACCATTTAATATTAAAGGTTTTATAGCCCAAAAAGCGCAGTTTCAGTTCGTTGTCTTTAACGCACAAACAAGTGGCGCCAAAGACCGATTTTTTCATTAAATAGTAGTAGAAGAGCCAGACGGCCACCGCCACCAAGAACGCAAACAGGTAGATCCCTTTTGGCGTCGTCAGGTCAATAAAGGGAGTCGGCTTCATCCGGCTGATCAGGAGTAACCCGTTATCACCGAACGTCCATTTCACAAGGGCTTTTTGGAAAATGAAGAAGGTGACCACACAAAAAGCCTGGTTACAAAGGGTGAAATAGGAGCTGTTTAAACGGACCATAAACGAACCCACCAGCATATTCAGGACCAGACTGGCCAGGATCCCCACTAAAATGGCGACGAACGAATTGTGACCAAAATAGTAAAGGTAGACACCGGCGCCGTAAGCGCCAAAGGCTAGAAAAGCCGGCTGCCCAAAGGAAGTGAGTCCAAGACGTCCAATCAAAAAGCTGCAACCCATGGCATAAATACTGAAGATGACCACTTCCGTCAAGAAAGCAGCTGGTAAAATGCCCCGCAGAGCATATAGGAGAGCAAAGGTAATAATTATCCCCGTCCAGCTATTCAAGAACCGTTTCATCTTTCTACTCCTTCCGGTTGATTTTTCCCGCTTTTGACTTACAGGTATTCGCAGTAGGCGTTGTTCTTAATGTCGGCTTTGTCGGTAACCTCGGCCACCAACCTTCCTTCCTTCATTGCGTAAACACGCTCGGCTACGCGGGAAACAAAAGAGAGGTTCTGACCGACGGTCATAATCGCGCAGTTCTTGCTGAGTTCATGGAAGGTAGTAACAAGATCGTCCACGATACTGGGGGCAAGTCCTTCGGTCGGTTCGTCAATGAGAAGCACCTTGGGATCACCGAGGATCGCCCGGCCAATCATCAACATCTGCCGTTCGCCCCCGCTCAAGTACGCCCCTTTCCGGTCGATCAGGATCTTCAGTTTCGGAAAGTGTTTAAAGACTTTATCCCAATCGTAGTCGCCCGTGGCGTAACTGGAGAGCTCCAGGTTTTCGCGGACCGTCAAATCGAGAAAAACGTGCTTATCTTGGTCGATATATTTCAGCCCCATCCGGGCTACCTCGTAGGGTTGTTTCCCCACCAGTTCCGTTCCGTTGTAAATGACGGAACCACTCGTCGGGTGAAGCAAACTGGCGATGCATTTTTGCAGAGTTGTTTTCCCGGCACCGTTGCGGCCGACAATGGCCACCCGCTCGTTGGGTTTAATATACAGATTGATGTCAAAAAGTACTTTGGACTGACCATATGCGGCGTTGAGATTTTTGACTTCAACAATATTCGGCATACCCATTTCCATCCCCCTTAAATTTTCCCATATAAGTCAAGAACAAGTAGAAACCAGGAGCATCCTTGTCCATTTTTTTCAGCTTTTCGCGCCGAGTTTATGACGTTAAGCAAGAAAACGTAAAAACCAAACCGCAGCCCTTTCTGGTCCCACCTGCCTTTCGTACGGCAATGATTGGCTCGTTTGTACGGTAAACTCATGGCAACTTTATCTTCGTGACGCAAGTTTCATTTCTTAGCAGAAATCTCGCAAGGTATTACAGGCCTTCATGCAATGCGCTGAATTGTAACCGGAAGCGACAAGCGGGAGACAAAGGGATGCCATCCCGGCGTTATACGATTCCTTAAATCATTGATGATTTATTGATCGGTCGACGGCATTCGTATGGCTTCCAATCAAATCAAACTTCCAAGGGAAATCAGTCTTTTCGTTACACAACAAACTTAGCGTTTTCGCAAAAATTGTCTTCTCGTAAAACCGTCTTCCTAAACCCAAAAGTAAGCTCTAAAATTACGCAGGTTATCTTATTTAATTTTAATAACAATCATCCTGAGCCGTCTTCCAGTATTCTTGACGGACCCGTTCGCTATTTAAGGTTGCTTTGGTTTCGCCGGCCGCAATCATTACTCCCTCGACCATGACGCCAACGGTCTGCACTAAATTCTCGATTTTGGAGATCTTATGCTCCACAATAAGAATGGTCTTCTTCCCCACCTGTTGCCGGAGGACATCCAGACATTCATTAATCTCCCCGTCACTTAACCCGGCAAAGGGTTCGTCCAGGAGCAACACTTCCGGATCGGTCACGATCGACATGGCGATCTCCAGGATCCGTTTTTCCCCCAACGAAAGGTTCCCGGTTAACCGGTCGGCCATCTTCGTCAGTCCAAAGGTCTCCAGACACTCATCAATCTTCTCGGAAACAATCCGGTCGATCCGGGTGAAAAAGATATTGCGCAGGCTCGCTCTGTTATTGGCCCGGTAGAAGGCAAGGCGCATATTGTCGATGACTTTAAGATTGTCAAAGGTCGAGGCTAATTGGAACGTCCGCATAATCCCGAGGTCAACCCGGCTTTCCGGAGTAAGATCGGTAATGTCCTCGCCTTTATAATAAACCTTTCCTTCCTCCGGGAAATAGTTACCCGTCAAAATGTTAAAGAAGGTGGTTTTCCCGGCCCCGTTGGCCCCGATCAAACCGGCAACCTCGTTCTTTTTAAGGCCGAAAGTTACATTGTTGACCGCAACCATACCGCCAAAACGTTTGGTGATGTTTTGCGCCTGAATGATCATTTCAGAATTGCTGTTCATCTTAGCAAACCCCTTTTCCCGATCTGGATATTTTAGGGGCCTGCTCCGGAAGGTCTTCCGGAGCAGGCTTTTAAAAACCAGAGGTTAGAATCCCAAGTCTTTCAGGTTCGGATAGACCTCTTCGCCGCCTTGCACCGAAACGACTTCAAAGAAGTCAAATTCGTGCTTGGCTTCGTTCCGTCCTTTACCACGGACGAGGAACCCGGCGTATTCATAAACAGCCTGGTGGTCTTCCCGCCAGTAAGCGGGCCCTTTAACCGACATAAACTCGGGGTTTTGTTCAATGGCTCTTCTGATGTCAGCCTGGTCAAAGCTACCGGCTTTCTCCACCGCGTCAAACAGCTGTTGGACAGCGATATAAGCGATGGTGGCATAGGCATCCGGCGGGGTACCCCACTTGTCCATGAACGCCTTGCTGTATTCGGCAGCCAGTTTCACCGTCTCGGCATCTTCAAAGCCAGTCAGATCATAGTAGAAGAAGTGCATCCCATAGATGTTCTCTCTGGCTTCCAGCGGCAACCCTTGGGCCACCACGTTGGTCAGGAAGCTGTTGAAGATGGTCATTTCTTTGTTGAGACCCATGTCATAGCACTGTTTCAACAGGGAGATGGCGTCCCCGCCAAACTGTGCCGAGATGAAGACGTCCGGTTTCGCGGCCCGTACTTGCTCAAGCACGGTCGTGAAATCGCTGGTCCCCTGGGCCACTTCAAGTTGGCCAATGATCTCGCCGCCGTACTTCTTAGCTGCGGCAGCCAGGCCATCCCGGATGTCCCAACCCCAAGAGTCGGAACGGCCAAGGTAAAAGATGCGTTTTTTCCCAAGGTCGGTGATGGCGGCTTTACCGGCCATGTAGCCAACGGTCCAGGGAGTGTAACCGGCAGCGTAGGTGCAGTCACCCATCTTACCTTTGCGGTAGGAATCCAACGGCGCCACGTTCACCGGGAAGTAGGGATAGGGATCTCTGATGCAGAGCTCGTTAATGGCCAACGACACGGCCGCCCAAGTCTGACCGACCACGGCATGGGCGCCTTGGTCACGGAGATATCTGAATCTTCTAACACCGGTGTTGATGTTAGCTTCATCGTCCATATCTTCGTATTCGATCTTCACTTTACCCCAAGGCATATTCAAACCGCCCTCAGCATTCCGCTGTTCGACAGCCAGGAGGACCCCCTGTTGTTGGGTTTTCGCAACCGCGGCAAAAGTACCGGTGTACGGCAACAGGATACCCAGTTTAAATGTGGAGGGTTTCGCCGCCCGTTGCGTGTTCAACAAGAAAACAGCTGCTACAACAACAACCAACACAGCGGCAAGAATCAGAATAAGCTTTTTGTTTTTCATTCTTTCTCCCTTTTCTCCCTTCTTTTTGGTTTTGAATTAGTGCAATAGGATAAACCGGGTTAAGATCGAAGCGCCAACTACCACCTCCCCAGGACAGCAAGGGTAAACCAATCATTGTCCCTGTTAGATGCATTATATCATTAAGATAGGATAAGTTTTACTGGAGGTTTCTGTAACTTTTTGTTCTTTATTCCCGGGGCGGGCTGTACATCACAAAGTATTCGGTCGGCCCCTTGTTGACATTGATTACTTCATGGACCTCGCCCGGGAAGACAAAGATCCCTGATCCCGCCGGTACCCGGTGGGATTCTTGCTCATTTCTCAGTTCCAGTTCACCGGAGATCACGAATAAGAAATGTTCGTTTTCTGGATGACTGTGGGCAACCCCGTGCCCGCCCTCTTCCATCTTGGCATAATGGAAGGTGAAGTTTTTTGCCCCCATACTCTTATCGATAATGTTCCGGTGGTATAGTCCTTTCCGGTTTTCGATCTTAATCAACGGTTGTTCTTCCAGCGTAATCTTCTTCATCCCAATTCCCCCTTGCGTTTTCGTCAGGCCGGTCCTTCTCCCGGTGCCTGAGACCCCGGGAGAAGAACTCCTCTCTGTCTGTCTCCGGCGTATCCTTCGCCTGACTCTACCTTTTTATCCCACTGGACAGCTGGCCAAAAAACATTCCGCCTTGCTTTACTTTTCTTCGTAAATCAATGTAACGATAGTAACGATAATCAGCACGTGTGACTTGTTAACCCACATGCAGATTCATTAACCTTTTGCTCAAGCCGCAATCTGCGGATTAGCGGCCTGCTTCTTGGTTTTGTAAGTGTAAACGGCCATCGCCACAACGACAATGTAACCAAAAATATCGGTAAAGAACCGGGTGTCAACCAAAAGCGGCGAAGCCAGCAAGAAGACCGCCCTTTCCCAAGTGCGTAAGTTCCGGAAGAACCAGCCTTGGAAACCGGCCGCAAAACAAGCAATTGAAATCAGTAGACTCGCAATGATCTTTACGCTAACCGCTAGCTCCTGTCCATAGACAAAGATAGCCGGTTCGTAAATGAAGAAGAAGGGCAGAATGTACATGAAGAGCCCAAGGGGTACCGCGTTTAACCCGGTTTTCATCGGGTGCGCGCCGGCAATACTGGCCCCGGCAAAGGCTGCCACACAGACCGGCGGCGTGATATTGGAGATGACCGCGAACCACAGGCAGACCATATGGGCGGGCACCGGATCAATCCCCAATTGAATTAAGGACGGGGCCGCAAGTATCGACAGAATAATGTAGGAAGCGGTCGTCGGCAAGCCCATCCCGATGATGGTGGCGATAAAAGCAACCAGAACAAGGGTCAGGAACAGATTCCCCTGCCCCACCGAGAGAATCAGGCTGGAAAACTTCACGCCCAAACCGGACAAAGTCAGGCTCGCCATGACAATCCCCAAAGTCCCGGCCGTCGCCCCTACACTTAAGGCGCTGGTCCCGGCTTCGCGGAAAGTCTTGATCAGTTTATCAAAGGTAAAGCGGGTCTCTTTCCGCAGCATACTGCAGAACACCACAAAGACCGAGCCCCAGAACGCTGTCCGCGGTGCGGGATAGCCCAAGGCGATCACAACCACCACCACAACGATGGTGAAGAGATAATACCAGCCCTTCTTCATTACCTCGCTGAACTTGGGCAGTTCTTCCCGGGGTAGACCCTGTAACCCGCTACGGCGCGCCCGGAAATAGACCATAAAGCCAAGGGCAATGTAGTAGAGGATGGCCGGCGCAAAACTAATCAGGGCAATGGTCGAGTAGGGCTGCTGGGTCAGGGTCGCCAGAACAAAGGCAGCGGCGCCCATCACCGGGGGCAAAAGCTGACCGCCGGCTGAAGCCGCCGCTTCCACGGCCCCGGCAAACTCCGGTTTATAACCGACCTTTTTCATCATCGGAATCGTAAAGGTTCCGGTAGCCACCACATTGGCGACCCCGCTCCCGGAGATCGAACCAAAAATTGAGCTGCTGAACACGGCAATTAACGCCGGGCCGCCGGCAATATGCCCCGTTAGCGAAGTGGCCAGATCCATAAAGAAATCGCCGCCACCGGTGTTGTTCAAAAAAGCGCCAAAGATAAGGAATGGCACAATATAGGTCGCGAAGGTGTTGACAATGGTCCCGAAGATCCCATCGGTGTAGTAATAATACTCAACCATCGACGATAAACGGATGCCCCCGTGATTGAAGATCCCGGGCAGATAGGGGCCAAAATAGGTTAAGCCAAGCATGACCAGGCCAATGATGGGCAAGACATTCCCCATGACCCGGCGGGTTACTTCAAGCGAAACCAGCATTACCAGAAGACCAAAGATCAAATCCCACTGGTTGGTCCAACCGGCCCGGTAGATTGCATACTCCTTATACTGCAACATCCAGTAGAGCACCGACGAGCAGGCCATAGCCACAAAGATCGCATCCACCACGTATAAGACTTTACTCTTCGGATATTTCCTGCTGGCCGGATAGAGCAAGATACTGAGCAGGAAGGTGACGAGCAGATAGATCCCCCGGTGGGACTCGCTGGAAAAAATACCAAACCCAGCGGTATAGAAATAAAAGGCGGAAAAACCAAAAGCAATGATGCCGACGGCTGTTTGGAAAAACCTGTTCAGGTTATCCCGTTTTTTGGCCAAGACTGTCCCTCCTTAATACTTTTACCTTTGCGAAGAGAGCTTTGTTTTCAACTGTAAACCCTGCTTGAACTGTGCTTCCATGTTTTTCTCGGGGAACAGGGGGATTTCCCCTGTTCCCGTTCGACCAATCATTTTTTTATTACTTTTTTTGTTCTTGCTCGCGCCAGAAACGTTCAGCACCCGGATGGTAAGGAATACCCAACGCTTTCACCAGCTCCGGATCGTTCTTCATCGTCTTCCAATAGGGGTGGACCGCACCAAGGTATTCTTTCCCTTCCGGACTGAAGCAGACTTTCATCATTTCGTAAACGTCATCAGCCGGCACGTTCTTGCTGGCGACTTGGTAAACGGTGAACATAAAGACTGGCACGTCTTTGGTTTGGCCTTGATATGTATTGGCGGGCATGACCCCTTTGGAGAAGAAGGGTCCGGCCGATACGATCTTGTCCAGTTCTTCATCGGTGAAAGGAATAATGTAGATATCACGGGTGGCCGCTACCTCAACCAGACCGGCTGCCGGGGAACCGCTCATCCCCATGGCATGGACTTTCCCTTCGGCCAGGGCTTGGGCAGCATCGCCAAAGGCCAGTTCGGATTCGATGGCGTTGATGCCAAGGGTTCTTAAGGTAAACCGGGAGTTGTCACTGGAACCGGAACCCGGAGGGCCAAGAACCACCCGTTTCCCTTCGAGATCTTTCATGCTTTTAATTCCGCTGTTGGCCAGGGTCACGAAATAGTGGTCGCTCTTGTAGATCTCAAACATAATCCGCGGGTTGTCGTTGGGACGGCCTTTCATGATCCCTTCGCCGTTCCAGCACTCCCACAGGTGGGTCGAGTAGGCCATGGTCAGGTCCGCTTCACCCGAAGCCAACCGCCGGGTGTTCAGCACCGAACCGCCGCTGGCGATCATGTCAACCCGGATATTGGAGGGCAGTTTTTCCTGAAGCAACTTGACGATCCCGCCGCACATCGTATACCAGACCCCGCCGGGGTTACTGGCGCTGTAAGCATAACGCCGCACGGAAGCCGCGCCGAACAAAGTGGTGCTCATGCAAACAATTAACGCGACAACCATCAAGCCGACAAACAAACGTCTTCTTGTCATCCTTACTCATTAACCTCCTCAGTTATTTTTTGTTCCAACCGCAAACGGGCGCTCCTCTTTCGGCATCTCACCTCCCCTTTTGCCGAGTTGTCCTCTCACGACAACCGAGGAATGAAATAAACTGGCTATGCCGTGCCGGTATGGTTGTTACTGAAGATTATTAATACCGAAATAAATTGTTACATGACTAAAAACAAAACCATTACTTAATCCCTACTGAATCACAACTCAATCACTACCGGACCACAACTTATGCCCTGCTAAATTACTACTTAAAAACTGCTTTATCTCTGCTGAATCACTACGAAATCATAAGCATAGCCAAAATCAATACTTTTTTATTATCCCCGCCGGGGACCTGGTCGTACCAAGTCGTTACCCGGCGGCTCTCCTGTTTTGTAATTGTTGTTAATAACAACTTAATATTATATTAACCAACTGTTTATAGCATTTCAAGAGTATTCTCCGCTTTTACCTTTGGGGATGGACAATTACCTTCATCGCGTTATCGATCCGCTGCGTAAACGTGTCGAAGGCCTTATTAATATCCTTTAAGGGGAACTCATGGGTGATCAAAGGCCTTAAATCGATCTTCCGCTGCGCCGCCATGGATAAGGACCGGCGGACGTTGCGCCGCCCTTCACCGCGCACGGTATAAAGGTTGACATTACGCACAACGGCCTTGTTGATATCGACGGTGACCGGCCCATGATAGAAAGCCACGAGTACGATGGCCCCGCCCGGGCGGACCAGATTTAAGGCATCATCCAGCGAACTGCCGACACCGGCGGCATCAAAGACTACATCGGCACCGATCCCGCCCGTCAACTCTTTAACTAATTTAACCGGGTCCTCTCCTTCGCGCACATTGACGGTATAATCGGCCCCCATCTTTTTCCCAAGTTCGAGACGGCTTTTCCGGGTTCCGGTAAGAATCACTTTATCGGCACCCAAGGCCTTTGCCGCTTGGGCCAAAGCCAGGCCAATCGGTCCGGGGCCGATAATCGCCACCGTATCGCCGGCCAAATATCCGCCCACGGCATCAATGGCGTAAAAGGCGGACCCGGCGGTGGTAATGATCGCCGCTTCTTCAAAAGAGATTTCGTCGGGCATTTTATAGAGGGTGTTGACGTGCTTAATGGCATATTGGGCAAAACCGCCGTTCGTCGTCATCCCACTGGCGGAATGGCCTTTCTCCAATTTGCCAAAGTTTAGACACGCCGTATAGTTCCCCATTATACAGTTGTGGCAACGGCCGCAGCCCTTATGCACTTCCGACGCCACCCGGTCCCCGACTTTAAACTCGTCAACCGTGGGGCCCAACTGGACCACCACCCCGGCATACTCATGGCCCATGGTGAAAGGCATCGGCGGTTCACCGGGCATCCCGTGGTCACGGATGGTCACATCGGTACCGCAGATCCCACAGGCTTCCACCCGGATCAACACTTCACCGGGGCCCGGAACCGGAACATCGACCTCGCGCACTTCAATCTGCCCGCGGGCGACCAGTTGCGCCGCCAGCATTTTTTTCGGGATCTCCATTCGCTTCTTCCCTCCGTTTACGCTCTTTTCTTCAGATGCTGCCATTTTTCCAACTTCAAGACCTCGGGGTTGGCGATCTTCTCCGGCTCGTTACCATTGAAGAGATCGATCACCCGTTTGACCGCTTCGGTCGCCATTCTCACCACACACTCGTCGGTCAGCGCCGCCGTATGCGGTGTGAGGATTACGTTATCCAGCTCGAGGAGGGGGTTGTCTTCCTCAATGGGTTCCTTTTCAAAGACATCCAGCCCGGCCCCCCGGATGACCCCTTCTTTTAACGCCTTGATTAAGTCCTTTTCGTTGACAATCCCGCCCCGGGAGACATTCACCAGGTAAGCACTGGGTTTCATCATCTTCAGTTGCTCCCAGGCAATCATGTTCCTGGTATGTTCATTAAGAGGGACATGAATGGAAACAACATCGGCATTCTTGAGCAGTTCATCCAGGCTGACAAAGTCGACCGTCGCGCTGAATTTGGTTTTCACCACATCCGGCAAGACCGGATCGTAAGCCAGGATCTTCGTCTGGCCCAGCGGGTAGTAATATTGGGCCAGAATCTGCCCAATTTGGCCAAACCCAATAATTCCGAGGCGTTTCCCCTGCACGTCTTGGGGATAGTTTTTATAGCGAATCTTAAAGTTGTTCTTCCGAACCTCCCGGTCCAGCAAAAAGAATTGCTTGAAGAGGGCAAGGATTAGCGAAAGGGTGTGTTCGGCCACGGTACTGGCGTTCACCCCCAAACTGGAAGTGACAATCACGCCGTGCGCGGTCGCCGCTTTTAAATCCACATTGTCGACGCCCCCGCCCGTCCGGGAGATGGTCCAAAGATCATCAGCCGCTTTAATGAGCGCCTCGTCGATATAAATTCCCGTCCGCAGCACGATTGCTTTGGCGTCTTTCATCAACGGGGCCACCGTCTCCGGTTTTGGATCCGGGGCCACCACCACTTCTAAACCTGCATCCTCCAGCATCTTCCGGGCTTCTTCCTCAATCGGCTGGGGAAGAAGGACGTAACCCTTGTTCAGACCCATTCTGTACCCCTCTTTTCTGTCTTTATCGCAAATAACGCCCGCCAACCACATCCAGGGTGATCCCCGTAATGTAGCTGGCATCATCAGAGGCTAAAAATACTACCGCTTTGCCGATTTCATCCGGAGTACTCAGCCGTCTGAGCGGAATATTGGCCACGATTTTTTCTCTCTCTTCTTCACTCCGGTCTTCCCAGAGCCCTTTCATCCGTTCGCCGGTAATTGTTACCGTCGGTGCCACACAGTTGACCCGGATTCCCTTCTGGCCCCAATCGTAGGCGAGCTGGCGGGTTAATCCCTCCACCCCCGCTTTGGCCGCCGTGTACTGCACGCCGGCCAGCGAAGCACGCCAATGCCCGGCCAGGGCGCCCATATTCACAATGGCACCCTTCCCGGCTTTGGCCATGTAGGGAATAGCAGATTGGCAAGTGAAAAAGGCACCTTTTAAATTCACATTCAAAACCAGATCCCAGTGCTTCTCTTCGATCTCTTCGAGTTTGTAAGGGGTATGCAGGCTGCCGCCGGCATTATTGACCAAAATATCAATGGACCCCCAGGTGCGCACAAGTTCGTCGATCATCTCCTGGACTTGGGCTTTGTTTGTTACATCGGCTTTTTTCCCAACAACCCGACCGGGGAACTCCTTGTTCAGCTCGTCCACCGCCCGGTCGATGGTCTCTTGGTTAATGTCGTTAATCATGACCTTGGCGCCCTCTTCCAACAGGCAACGGGCGATCGCAAAGCCCATCCCCTGTGCGGAACCGGTTACTAAAGCTACTTTATCCTGTACTCTTCCCATCGGCTATTCTCCTTAAAATTTGATATGCATTTTTAAATATTTAAGTTTAAACTTAAGCTCTGTTGGCGAACTTCCGTTTTTCGTCCGGTACCACGATGTTGAACTTCTTGACTTCCTCGAGGAAGTTGGCCAAGGCTTGACCGGCCCGGGCAAAATATTTCTCACCCTTCTCCTTGCTCG
>NZ_JAAKDE010000038.1 GCF_013664685.1 Capillibacterium thermochitinicola | reverse complement strand
GAAATATTTTTAAAACCAGGATGAATAATCCTGGTTTTTATTTTGTGTTAACGAATATTGGTTTGGCATAAACCCGGATCAATGAAATTTTGATCCGGGTTTTATTTATGTTTCGGGTTTTAGTTGGCATTAAGACCACAAGTATGATAAGCCTGGAGCGATGGAAGAGCGGCCAGGATTTTTAATTTGAGATACATAATTGACATAAAAGGCAGGAAAATAAAGGTTAGTGCCGAAATGAAATGATAATATTTAACCAGGGTGTATAAGAATGGTAACAATTTGCCGCTTGAAAAACCGGCTTAAAGTAACTTTTCCTTATTCACCAGAATTAGTAAGAAAGATAAAAACTGTTCCAGGACATTACTGGCATCCAAAGGAGAAATATTGGACGATATCTGATACTGAGGAAGCAATCCAAAAGTTTTTTAGGGCGTTTCGTAACGAAAAGATCAATGTTGATATTTCTTTGTTTTCTGTTGCTAGGATTTATTGGCCTAATCTTCCTGCACAAGGTGAGGAGGAGATATTTCAAAAAGTTGCGGAAGAGATTAAATTACGAGGTTATAGTCCGAAAACAAGTAAGGCTTACTTAAATCATATCAAACGTTTTGTTAGATATTTTCGACCAAAAAAAGTGAATGAGTTATCAGAAAAAGAGGTAAGAGATTATTTATTGAAATTAATAGATGATGAAAAATGTTCGGAGTCTTATTACGATCAAGTAATTAGTGCCATTAAGTTTTTATATCAATATGTTTTAAAAAAAGGAGATATTTGTGTAGATGTTGAAAGACCAAAAAGGCATAAAAAACTACCTGAAGTACTGTCGGAAGAGGAAATTAGAAAGTTATTTGATTCTATTAATAATAAAAAGCATCGCCTTATATTGTTGATTATATATTCTGCAGGACTACGTATTAGCGAGGCTGTTCGGTTAAAACTGGAAAATATAGATTTTGAGCGAAAGCTGATTCATATAAAAGGAGGAAAGGGAAAAAAAGATCGCTATACGATCCTATCGCAGGTAGTAATAGATTCTTTGACCGAATATGTTAGACTAATGAGACCAGATGAATGGTTATTTCCAGGCGCAAAACCTGGTACCCATATTACGGAACGCTCAGTTCAAAAAATAATGGACAAGGCTTTAGAAAAGGCGAAAATATCTAAAAAGGTAACTGTCCATACGTTGAGACATTCATTTGCAACACATTTATTGGAAGGAGGAACCGATCTTAGATATATTCAAGCATTATTAGGACATGCTTCGTCAAAAACCACGGAAATATATACACATGTTAGCCGTAGGAAACTGGCTAATATTCAAAGTCCACTTGACAGAATAATGACGTAGAGTAGTAGTAAAGTTAAGATAAACGAACTAGGTACGCAAAAATCCACATTTTAGCATATTATACGAACCTTATTCGTTTATTACATATAAAATGGACTTTATACGTAATTAGTTCGTCTATTAAACGTTATGCGAAAGGACACTAAATCCAGATACTAGATAAAAATAATTGCAATTATTGATTTACGTGTTTTGTTGATTGAAGGTGGATACTCAAATGAAAA
>NZ_JAAKDE010000037.1 GCF_013664685.1 Capillibacterium thermochitinicola | reverse complement strand
ATTCTATAAAACCTCAAGTTTTAGTGGCATAATCTCCGGAATTAGGGGGTCAGGGCGCACTTTGATATAATTGACGAATTTCTAAAATTTTATCACTATCTTTTGCATCTACACTTATCGCACAAAAAGTAATACACCAGAACAGACATAATACGATAATAACTTTTCTTTTCAACTAAGTATCATCCTCTCAAGGTAAATTATTAACTAAACCTTGGCTATATTCTTGCCAATTACGATATCCTAGTCTTCTAGCATTCCATACATGACTTAATGCCACCTCACTTCCCGCATTAGCATATTGACTGTAAATACTATAGGCACCTTTCCACGACGTATAATTTCCTATCATCTGGAAATGTGGTTTATCAATAAAGCTCGGCCAAGAGCCTCCCCATTCAAACCCTACTTCTTGTCCAATCCTGCCTAACCTATCCCAACAATCTGAAGACTTGCTCCAAGTTGGCCCTCCTTTACTATTTTGAAATACAATATCAACTGCCATCCCGTATTGATGCCAACTTCCATAAGGTTTCACATTAGTTATTATATTACCTGGTTTCGTTCTCCCTTGTTCATAATATCTTTGTTGTATTTCAGGTGATCTATAACCTTCCTATCTAGCCCCCTAATTCAGT
>NZ_JAAKDE010000036.1 GCF_013664685.1 Capillibacterium thermochitinicola | reverse complement strand
CCAAATGCAAGGATTTTATAGAATATTTCTCGTTTTCCTTGCACTTCCCTTGTCTTAAAATGGGTTATTTATCAGATTTTATAAGGGTTTGGGACTTTTTCAGGAAACCCTATTTAAAATAATAGGAGAGATAGTTTACCATCCGTGGTAAACCTTGGACCATACGACGCCTAACACAGCATTGCCGCTTCGGGCCGCGCAAAGCTAAATCATGATGTCGGAAAAGTAAGCTATATCATGAAGTCGACGCGGCCACATCGATTCGCCAAGCGTGGTCGCGCTAGGGCTCATCGACGTCGGCAATGCCAAACGTTATCGGCCATGCGTGAGTTTGGGGTGTTATAAATTAAAAGTTTACGAAGGTAAAGATAAGGGGGAAAAATATGGTAACTAAGGAACTACTTTATTTTATGATGGCAAGGTTTTATGAGGAAGGAGGAAATTTTTTAGATTCATTACTTCCATTTGTAGAATTTTGTTTAGCCAAAAATGTCCCCGAAAAACTATCTTCTTCAATACTTAAAGAAGTCGTTGAAACTGAATTTCCGTTTAATTTCCCTTTAGCGGTATATGAAGAAATTATTAACAGGCTCGTAGAGAAGGATGTTCTTTCATCTTTTACCATCTCTGATGTAATTTATTATGAACCTAAAAAGGGGTTTAAACGTAATGATAGTATTGCCATTAAGCGACTTGAATATACTAATAGTATTCAATCTATAGCCCAAGCCTATATTGTATACCTAAGGCAGTTTGGTCGCGATATTAGTCTTTCACAAGCTAAAGAAGAAATTTTGGAGTTTGTTTTAAAGAATATTGAAAAATTGTTATTGATATCTAAAGGAGATAAAACATTATTAGATTGTGAGTTTAATGATGTTGAAAAGATAGTCAGTAGTTTCATCATAAACGAATATGAAAATGGTACCGAAAATATCAAATATCTATTAACTGTTCTAAAAGGGGCGATTTGTTACCAGTTTATTTATTACAAAGAGGCAGCTAAAGATAATAACTTGGATGAATTAGTAGTATTTTTTGATTCCTCCCTTATCATTTATGCGCTTGGTTACAATAATGAAATAAGAGAGGAACTTGCAAATGAAATAATTTCACAATTGCGAAAAAGAAATGCCCAGCTATACTGTTTCGAACATACAGTTACAGAGATTATCAATATCTTGTCCGCTTGCGAAAAAGTTATTAGACAGCGTAAGGCAGGATATGGCCAGGGGAGGTTTACAGTTGAATATTTTTTGTCTCAAGATAATAGTATTACCCGGATTAACGAAGCAATAGTAAATTTGAGGGAAGATATACAAAATAAATTGGGAATTAATATATACCCTAAATCTTTATATGAATCCAAAGATTTGACTCCTTTTATAGATGAAAAAGGATTAGTTGAATATCTAAAAAGTATGATGAGAGTAGCAGAGGATGATACACAAAGAGTAGAATTTGATGCAAAATCGATAACTCTAACAGCTTACTTGAGAAATGGTGTTAACCCTACGAATTTAAATGAAGCAAAAGCCATATTTGTTACTCATAATCGTTATTTGGCATACTGTTCTTCTAAATATTTGAATGAAACTACTCAAATAATTAGCACGACAATGCCATATTCACAGTTATCAACACTCCTTTTGTTGACAGATGCGATAAGTTGTCCAAACTTACCACTAACTATTGTAGTTGAAAACTGTTATGCTGCAATTTGCCCAACTGATCTTCAATGGGAGCAATATATAAATGATCTCAATGCAAAGTATGAAGAAAAACAAATTGGAGACAGAGACTATTTAAGATATAGATCTATGAAAATTATTCGTTTTCCATTAACACAAAAAATTATTTCTGGTTCTGTAACTGCATTGAGTTTGGAGGAAATTTTAAAAGCCGAAGAGGAACAAAAGAAAAAGGAAGAAGAAAAGATTCGAAGTGAAGAAAAAGAGCTAGCACAAAAAAAGATAGAATCTCTAGAAAAGACTAATTTGGCTTTAGAAGAAAGATTAAGAAGGATTAGAGATGATATTCCTCGAGTGGTAAACATAATTTTTATTATAATGAGGGTAGTATTTACGATTTTAACAGCCCTTTCTACAATTATAAATACTTCGAGATGGGTAATAAAAACAGGCCTATTTCTCTTAGCTTTATTAGCAGCGTTTGTATCCTATTTCCCTAATAAATTTTTTGGTTTGAAGGATTGGATTATTAAAAAAGAGTTAGCGAAATTTGATAGAAAATATGGTATTCAATCATAAAATAAATAATAACAGATGAATGGTAGTATTCTACTGTTTTACATGCACGGCCGATAACACAGCATTGCCGCTTTCGGGCCGCGGAAAGTCGACTCATGATGTTGGAGATGCAGGTGGTTCATGAAGTATGCACGGCCACATCGATTCGCCAAGCGCGTCGCGCTAAGGCTCATCGACGTCGGCAATGCCAAACGTTAGACGAAACCCAGCTAAATGGGGTGTTATCTCAAATAAATCCTACATTTGGGCTTGAAGCCGAATCATAATTTAAGCGCAAAGAAAGTCAGGTGCGGAAACTCAAATGACGGTATTCAGTTCATGGCAATGATTCAATCTTTAAAAATAATGAGGCATAAGAACTGTTGTATAAATATCCTGGGTTCATTATTGATTTACTATTTCTTTGAAAAGACAGCATTCTTCTGAAGAGGATCAAATTAAATCAGTACAAAGAAAGGTCATTGCCATGAACTGAAAAAGCAGCCAATCGCCATAAGCTTGAGAGGGTTGGCGACAAGTTTAAAGTAGTAGTTTGTTTTTTATTATACGGGGAGAAACATACGAAGAACCAGATCCTGAGGCAACAGGAAAGAATTCAACCTTCTTAAGTTTTAGAACCTGCAAGTTTTATCCTTGGCTAAAAAAGGGAACCTTGGTTTTTCATAGAAAAACATAGAAAAGAAAGGTTTACCTATTCCGTGTCGCCAACTGACGTGGAAGAGGCGATTGTCTGAGTGGTAATGAATACTGATTCCGCACCAAAATCCGCGAAAGATGATAGTTTAGAAGCTGACACAGAACATTTAAACAGGATTTATTCAAAGAAGGACTTCATTTTCTTCTTTGGGGCTGCTGGGCATCGTCTAACAGCTCGTTTACCGCTTCGGGGCGCGGAGAGTGGATCATGATGACAAATCAAAGAAGTCAAATCATGAAGTAGACGCGCCCACAGCCATGGACCTAAGCGCAGTCG
>NZ_JAAKDE010000035.1 GCF_013664685.1 Capillibacterium thermochitinicola | reverse complement strand
TGTAGATTTTTGAACCTCACATTAGCGAACTTCCCGTCGAACTTACCGTCAAACTGCACTTTGTTTATTTATAGCTTTTAAAGCAATTATTGTTGGATTACTACCACTGCTGAAAAGCGGAATATTATTGTGATATCCTTTCCCCAATATTTTAATTTGCTTTAAGCGCTTGAGCTCTTTATGAATTACATCCTTGATTTCAACAACAATTGGAGTTGGGGTTTTTACCTCCAGGTATTGTTTGCTAATTGACTCACCATTGGCCTTGGCCACTCGCATATTGGCCATTTTCTCCGCCCCTTGTAGACTCCAAGCCATTGGGCGACTACTGAGCCTGGCTGCCAAGATATGGCTAACATGGCCCTCAGCGCTACAGCTTACATGGGGGTTTTTCACGGCGTTTTCTATTCCATCCCAGTTGTGCTCCACATATTTGATGGTATCAATAATCCTTTTTTGTCGTGGCTGTTCTTCAGCACGCTTTAAAGCTTCATCAAGATGCGCCAGGACTTTCTGTTTGTTTAATGACTTAATCCCCCAGTATACCGGCTTTCTTAGTTCCGGAGCATGAGCGGTGGCCATTAGAATATATTTCGCCAGGTGAAATCGGTCTACGATAAAGATGGCTCCAGGTATGTATTCTATCCCTTGGCGGATCCAAAGAGCCCCGTCTCCAGATAGGTAAATCCGCTTAATACTTGAAAGTTCATAATTGGCTTCAAGGTAATCTAATACTCTCCACCATAGTTCTTCCGGTTTCTCTCTGACGCTGGTAAAATATTTCACTCGTTTTAACCGACGACGAGGATAATCCTCGATTCCTTCGTGGACATAAACCAACCGGGCCTGCGCTCCTTTACGCCCTTTAACTTTGATGTGGTCTTCATCAGCTTCTATGTATAACTCGGAAACACGTCTTTTGGCTTGCGGTAATGGTTCGATTTTAGGGTTGAATTCTTTAACGCACAACGCTACTGTTTGCCTGCTAACCTTTAATACGGGATTATCCTTGCTGGCGTGGATAGTGGCCGCTTCATACGACATTCCAGTGGATGCTTCCGCAAGTTCAGCCTTTAAAGTTACCCCTACGCGCATGTGGGGAGTGACACCAATTTGTTTGTCAACCAGGTAGGCATATTCTTTGCTTTCTCTATGTCGGTAATAGCTCCGGTGGTAGACGATCGGACCAAAAAGGGTTAACAGCTCTTTCCGGTCGTCTTTTCGAACGCGCTTCCAGTTCGGGTCTTGCTTTGCATCCTCTTCAACCTTTTGCTTTAGGGCTTCGATGACATATTCCAATAAATCGCAACCCAGGCCATCAAGCTCTTTCTTTAATCGAAGTTCAAAACTATGATAGTTGGTTTTACCATCTAATACGGCAAAAATTCTTTCTACAACCGAAAGGATTTTTTCTTCTACTAAACGAACTAAATCCATGAGGAACCTCGACCTCCTTCGGGGGGTATTCATTCTTGCCGAATGTGAGGTTCCTCTT
>NZ_JAAKDE010000034.1 GCF_013664685.1 Capillibacterium thermochitinicola | reverse complement strand
AAATGAGTCCTTATGGGTAATATAAACAGACATTCAATTATTAGGAAGTGCATGTGTATGCCGGTCGCAACCATACATTTTCACAATATTGCGGCCGTTATGATCCACATGTCTCCCTGGCGGCAAACCTCCCATATCTCACAGGGTCAATGCCCCAAATTCCTTCGTCCTGCCTACCCATGAGGTGGATGTCAGTCATGCTCCTATGCTGGGTCAGCGCCCTTATGGATTAATTCAACCTGACTATCCGGCTCATTTTGTCAAGGTTCTTCCAGTGGTCTAGGTAATACTAAGGTTAAGCCGCTACCGGCCTTTGAATGTCATTCATCATTTTCTGCGGGTCATATGCTACTTGCTTTTTCATTAGCGCAAAGATTATCCGGATTAGCTTACAGCAGAGTAAAATCAAGGATTGCTTCTTTTTTAGCGGGTTTTGGGCTCTGGTCGTATAGTATTGGTGTAACCTCCGGAACTCCGGATTCTTTGCCACCACAGGCATAATCCCTTGAAACAACAATGCTCTCAATCGTCTCCGGCCACGCTTGCTGATGGTTGTTTTACCTTTATGCTTGCCTGAGCTGTTCTCTCTAATGTTCAGGCCGGCCAGCTTCTGGATTTGCTTGGGATGGTCAAACCGGCTCAGGTCTCCTACCTCAGCCATGAATCCTGCCGCTGTAACAAGACCTATGCCTTTGATCTTAAGGACTTCTTTGATCCCTGGTATTTGGTATATCAGTTCTTCAACCAAGACCATTATCTCTTCAAGTTGCTGCTTCTTCATCTCATACTCGGCAAGCAGCATTCTCAGGCTGGTCTCGGCCGCGCGAAGACCTTCCCGTACCCCGACAGAGTTCTTAGCCGCTTCGACAAGGCGCATGGCTCTTTTTAGGCCTAGTGGCCGCAGTTTATCCTTTCGCCAGCGTGCAGCTATGCCGTCTACCCCTTTTTGCAACACCTTTTCGGGGGTAGGAAACTCCTTCAAGACGATTAGTGCACCTTTACCTTCCCAGGCGCTAAATACTTTGCTGAATTCGGGAAAGTAAATGCTAAGCCAACGCTTTACTCGATTGCCAATCGCATTTAAACCCTGAACGATATGCCAACGGGTTTCCATTGCCGTCCGGAGTTCACTGTAGAGGCCTTCAGGCACATAGGGCACTTGGTACCTGCCGTCTTTCACCAGCATGGCTATGGTCTTGGGATCCTTACGGTCATTTTTGGTCGGATTGTTGTCGTCCAATTCTTTGCTCCGCTTGACATGGAACGGGTTAACCAATACGATTCGTATGCCCGAATCCTTAAGAAACTGGGCGAAGTTAAACCAATAATGCCCCGTGGGTTCCATCCCTACCATAACAGTATCCCTGTTGTATTTTCCTTTCAATTCATTCACCCAGAGCTTGAATAAACGGAATCCCTGGACATCATTACTGATTCTTATTATCTTCCCAAGCTCAATTCCTCTGAAATCAAAAGCTCTGGCAAAGTGTGTCATGCTGGCTACGTCTACACCCACAATTAAAGTCTTCT
>NZ_JAAKDE010000033.1 GCF_013664685.1 Capillibacterium thermochitinicola | reverse complement strand
TTCTCACCCTTCTCCTTGCTCGCCCGTAAGGGGTTGCCAATCGTCGCCGTGTCGGAATACTCGTGGTGTTCCATGGGAACCCAGATGTTCTCGGCACCCATGAAGGTCACCATCCCGGAACCGTCGTGCTTGCTGAAGGCCGGACCCATCCACCGCGGCGCATGGGTGCGGTCGGGTTTCGCTTTGCTCATGTCAACGGAGCGGGGGTTGTAGGCCCAAGCCGTACTGGTCTCCACTTCTCCCGCGTGCCAGCCGGGCGTCTCCTCCGGCGGACCCTCAAAGATGTCGCCCACCAGCGAGTAAGCCCGCTCGGTCGGGGTCTTGTACCAGCAGACAAAGCAGTCGGTCTCGTAACGAATCCGGCGCAGCACATCGTCGATGACTTTCGAGTTGCTGCCGTGGTGGCTGACGAAGACGATCTTGTTGAAACCATGGTAGATCATGCTCATCGCCAGGTCATACACAACCGCCCGGTAGGTGTTCCCGGAGAAGGTCAAGGTACCGGTCCCCTGTTTCACTTCACCCATGTGGTGCGGAGAATATCCAACCGGAATCAGCGGTGTATAGCAGGTCTTGGCAATCGGCGCCGCCGCCTCCACCACTCCCATGGTGGTAAAGCTGTCGGTCCCAAGCGGACAGTGGGCGCCGTGCTTTTCGGTCGAACCCATCGGGATCATGATCACGTCGTTGGTCTTGAGGTATTCGGCTACTTCTTCATAGCCTTTTTCGGCAATGTTCCATAAGTCTTTTCTTGACATGTGTTTGCCTCCTTTAAGATTTGTTTTTGGTTTATGGCTTTTAGATAAACCCCAGCGCTTTGATGTTCGCCTCCAGGTCGGCTTTCTGTTCGGCGGTCAGCGGACGTAACGGGTGCCGCGGGTCGCCGCCGGTGTAGCCCGCCAGGTTCATGGCGCTCTTGACGGCCGCAACGCCGCCAAAACCGGAGACTTTTTTATTCAACTCAACCAGTTTGGCGTTGAGCTGTTCGGCTTCTTCCATGTTCCCCGCCTTATAGGCTTCGTAGAGTTTCGCACAGGCGTCGGGGAAGACGTTGGCCAGGGACAGGACGCCGCCCACACCGCCGGCTTTCAAGAGGTCCAGGAAGAAACCGGCCGAACCGGCCAAGAGGTAGAAGTCTTTCCCTTCCGCTGCTTCTAAGTATTTCTGGTAGTTGCCGCGGGAGCTGTCTTTCATCCCGACGACGTTGGGGTGTTCGGCCACCCGCCGGATGACTTCCGGGCTGATTAAAACGTCGGCCGCGACGGAGGGGTTGTTGTATAGTAAGACCGGAACGGGCGACGCATCCGCCACTTTGATGATGTAGTCGGTATAGGCGTCGTCGTCCAGGTGTTTCCGGAAGAAGTGGGGCATTAGAAGACTCACGCTTTTGGCACCGATCTTCGCCGCTTCTTTGGTGATGTCGATGGTCTCTTTGGTGCTCTCGGCGCTGGTGCCCGCCATGACGATTTTGTCCGGCGCCGCATTGTCCACGACGGTCTTCAGGACTTTCAGGCGCTCTTCCACCGACAGGGAGCGGAATTCGCCGTTGGTCCCCAACACAAAGTAGCCGCGCAGTCCGGTCCGGTTCATCTTTTTGACGTTTTCGACGATCCCGTCGTAGAGGATTTCATCGTTCTTAAACGGGGTGACCATCGGGGTGAAAACGCCCGACAGTTGTTCTCTGATTGTCATTGTCTAACTACACCTCCCTATTTGCTTACCATGGCGAGATAGCTCGCAACCACCCGGTCAATGAATTCTGGGTCGTTGATGTGGGCATCCACCTCCTCCACCTCAATCGCCGGCGCAAGATGCGCTTTGAAGGCGCTGATGAAGGCCTGGTTGCCAACGGGGTCCCACAGTTCGTGCCCTTCACGGTTGGGGAAGGAAAAACCTCTAAGGGGCAGGAGGACTTTGACCGGGCCCCGGGCTTTGTTCAGTTTGGCCGCCACCAGTCCGGCCACGGCCTCCAGTTCCTCCGGGGTCAGCCGGACCAGGGTCAAGGTGGGGTTGTGGACGATGTAGGGCCGTTTCTTCAGCTCCGGACTTAAGCTGTCCACCGGCCCCTGCACGGTGTATTCTATGCTCCCGGGGGCGATCACTTGGGGAAGTCCTTTCTCCGCCGCCGCTTCCAAACGGTAGTCTTTGATCGAACCGTGCAGCCCGCCCACCATCCGGTCGGCCAGTTCGTGGAGGTTGATGTCCAGGACGCCGCTGAAGTAGCCTTCCCGGATCAGGTCTTCCATGGCGATTCCGCCGGTCCCGTTCTGGTGGAAGGCGATCACTTCGTAGCCTTCCGCCGCCATCAGCCGCTGCGCCCGCAGCGCCCCAGGGGTGGTCGTCCCCAGCATGGACATGGCAACGGCGTTTCCGCTCTGAACATCTTTAATCTGACCAACATTATTCTTTACCATTCCACAGATCGCCGCCGCCGCGTTCTCAAACAGCCGGGTGATTAAGGTGTTAACCCCCTGCACGTCGACAACGGAGTGCATCATCATGACGTCTTTTGTCCCGACAAAGGGGCCAAAGGTGGCGGTGCCCGATGCGACGGTGGAGATCATGATCTTCGGCACGCCGAAGGGGAGGTTCTTCATGACGGCTGTACCTATGTTGGTTCCCTGGGCACCGCCAAAACTGATCACGCCGTTAAATTTCCCGGCGGCAAACAGCCGCTGGGCCATGGTTTGGGCCCCCGCAATCATGACTTCGATGCATTTTCCTTTGTTGCCGGTGGCCACCAGCTGGTCGATGGGCATCCCGCCCGCCAGGGCCACCTCTTCCCGGGTGACGTCCGGCTTTAACTCACGGGGAGAGGACAATACCCCGGTGTCCATCACCAGGGTCTTGACGCCTTTGGCTTCAATTATCCGCTTTAAGTATGCGGCTTCTTTTTCTTTGGTGTCCAAGGTCGCAATAAGTAAGACCGTTGGTTCCATCCCTCAAGAACCTCCTTTGCTCCGTTTCA
>NZ_JAAKDE010000032.1 GCF_013664685.1 Capillibacterium thermochitinicola | reverse complement strand
CTTTGCCATTTCTGATCCTCCTCATCAACTCTTCATAATAGGTCTACAGAGAGCCAATCTTTTTTTATTTAATTTTGTTTTACTGACTATTGACGCTTTAAACCCCACACCGGCTATTCGCTGATGATCTCTTTCGCGATACTGGCGGGGACCTCCTCATAATGGGAGAAGCTCAGCGTGTAAATGGCCCGGCCTTGGGAGATTGACCGCAGGGCAGTGGCGTAGCCAAACATTTGCGCCATGGGGACATACCCGTGAATCGCCTGCGCCCCCGGACGTGGTTCCATCCCTTCCTCTTTCCCCCGGCGTGAATTGAAATCGCCAAGCACATCGCCAAGATAATCCTCGGGGGTGATAATCTCAATCTTCATAATCGGTTCCAACAAGACCGGATTGGCCTTTTTACACCCTTCCTTGAAACCTATGGAAGCGGCAATCTTGAAGGCCATCTCCGACGAGTCGACCTCGTGGTAGGACCCGTCGAACAGGGTGACTTTCACGTCGACCATGGGGTAACCGGCCAGTACACCGTTGCTCATCGCCTCTTTCACGCCGGCTTCCACGGCCGGAATATACTCTTTGGGGACAACCCCGCCGACAATTTTGTTTTCGAAGACAAAACCGCCGCCCGGATTCGGTTCAATCTCCAGCCAGACATGGCCGTACTGCCCACGGCCACCGCTTTGCCGGACAAATTTCCCTTCCGTTTTGACCGCCTGGCGGATGGTCTCCCGGTAGGCAACTTGCGGTTTACCGATATTTCCTTCCACCTTAAACTCGCGGATCAACCGGTCGGTGATGACCTCCAGGTGAAGCTCACCCATACCGGAGATGATGGTTTGTCCAGTTTCCTGGTCGGTATGCACCCGGAAGGTCGGGTCCTCTTCCGCCAGTTTCGCCAGGGAGATTCCCAGCTTATCCTGGTCCGCTTTTGTCTTGGGCTCAATCGCCACCGAAATGACCGGTTCCGGAAACTCCATTGATTCCAGATATATCTGCTTGTCTTCACTGCAAAGGGTATCGCCGGTGCCGGTCTCTTTCCAACCGACGGCGGCGGCAATATCGCCGGTCCGCACCACCTTCACTTCTTCCCGGTGGTTGGCATGCATCCGCAAAATACGGCCGACCCGCTCCCGCCGCTGTTTGGTGGCGTTATAGATATAGGAGCCGGCGGTCAATTCCCCCGAGTAAACCCGGAAGTAAACCAGTTTCCCCACATAGGGGTCGGTCATGACCTTAAACGCCAAAGCCGCAAAGGGCTCATCATCGGCAGGCCTCAGTTCCACAGGGTCCTTGGTCTTAACATCCGTCCCCTGCACCGGAGGGAGGTCCAAAGGCGACGGCAGATAATTAACCACCGCATCCAGCAACAACTGAACGCCCTTGTTCTTAAAGGCCGACCCGCACAGAACCGGCGTCAACTTCAACTCAATCGTCGCCTTCCGCAGCGCCTTCCGGATCCGTTCCGGGGCAATCTCTTTTCCTTCCAGATAGTCTTCCAAAATTTCTTCGTCAAATTCAGCCAGGCTTTCCAGAAGCTGAGTACGGTATTTCTCTACTGTTGCCGCCAGCTCGGCCGGAACTTCCTGCTCCGTGCTTTGCGTTCCCAAGTCGTCAAGGTAAATAAGGGCTTTATTCTCAATCAGATCGACCATCCCGCGGAAATCCTCTTCCGCGCCGATGGGAATCTGCAGGGGTACCGGATTCGCGCCCAATTTGGTCCGCATCATCTCCATCACGCGGAAGAAATCGGCTCCCACCCGGTCCATCTTGTTGACAAAAGCAACCCGGGGAACATTATACTTGTCGGCTTGACGCCACACGGTCTCCGATTGCGGTTCAACGCCACCAACCGCACAAAAAACGGCCACCGCCCCGTCGAGTACCCGTAAGGAGCGTTCCACCTCCACAGTAAAGTCCACGTGGCCGGGCGTGTCGATTATATTAATTTGGTGCCCTTTCCAATACGAAGTGGTGGCCGCCGCGGTGATCGTGATCCCCCGCTCCTGCTCCTGAACCATCCAGTCCATCACGGCCGAACCTTCATGCGTCTCGCCCATCCGGTGCACTTTACCGGTATAGAAGAGAATCCGCTCGGTAGTGGTAGTTTTACCCGCATCAATATGAGCCATGATGCCAATGTTCCGAATTTGACTAAGTTGATATTCCCTGCTCACGAAATAAACCTCCAAACGTTCCCCAGAGAAAACAAGATCTCTGTTTGCGATTTACCAACGATAGTGGGCAAAAGCCTTGTTGGCCTCCGCCATCCGGTGGGTGTCCTCTTTCTTTTTAATCGAGGCCCCGGTATTGTTGGCAGCATCAATCAATTCGGCGGCCAAGCGCTCGCTCATGGTCCGTTCGGCGCGCGCCCGGGCACTATTGACCAACCAGCGCATCGCCAAAGAGACACGGCGCTCCGGCCTTACCTCAACCGGCACCTGGTAAGTGGCACCGCCAACCCGGCGCGGTCTAACCTCTAAAACCGGCATGACATTCTTCATTGCCTCATGGAAAACTTCCAACGGCTCTTTGCCGGTCTTCTCCTTGACCAAATCCAAGGCTTTATATAGAATCCGCTCCGCAAGTCCCCGTTTCCCAGAAAGGGTAATCTTGTTGATAAACTGGGTAATCATGGGATCATTGTAGATCGGATCAGGAATAATCTCCCTTTTGGGTATCGCTCCCCGTCGTGGCAAGTTTAACCCTCCTTACTTTTTCGCAGTAGCGGTTTTCGGGCGTTTCGTCCCGTACTTAGAACGGCCTTGCTTACGGTCTTGTACGCCAGCGGTGTCCAAGGTACCGCGGATGATATGATAACGCACACCCGGTAAATCCTTGACCCTTCCACCCCGGATCAATACCACCGAGTGTTCCTGGAGGTTATGGCCTTCACCCGGGATGTAGGCGGTAACCTCTAAGCGATTGGAAAGGCGTACCCTGGCCACTTTGCGCAATGCCGAGTTCGGCTTCTTCGGGGTCACTGTCGAAACTCTCGTACAGACACCGCGTTTTTGCGGATTACCCTTGGCCGTTTCAAACATGTCCTCTTTCTTATTGTTGTAAGACCAGAGTAGTGCCGGAGCTGAGCTCTTCTTGTAAACTTTTTTCCGTCCCTTTCTTACTAACTGATTAATGGTTGGCATCGTTACACCTCCTTCCTATTCTTGAACCAAAGCAACTACTGCTGCGCTAACATCAATCTGGCAAATGCGTCCCAATTCTTTTCTCCCCACCCGTGTTACTATAATCTTAACGTCCTTCCCGGCGCTGGCCATTTTGATCTTTTTCACAATATGTTCATCCACATCATTCGCCAGGTAGACGATACAAGGTTTGTTTTGTTGAATTGCCCGTAAGGTCTGTTTTAAACCGACGATCCTTTTCTTCCTGGTCTTAAGATCCGGTTCACCCAATAATATTCTCCCCTTACGCCCTAAGAAAATTAATTGTTAAACAAACCAGACTTTTTTAGTTTACCATCTTCACTTTGGCGTGTCAACAGAAAGATCAGCCGGTTCGCCCGTCTCAACCGGTTTTAACATTCTGTTTGCCTTGCCGGAAAAAGAAAAGAGAGGAGCCGGACCGGCCAGCCCCTCTATCCAGCTTTTTTAACCAACGGTCTCTTCCGCGGTTGGCAGTTGCTCCGTTTCCGGTTCCGTGTTGTCTTCTGTTTTTCGGACATCGATCACCCGGTATTTCGGCATTCCCGTCCCCGCCGGGATCAACTTGCCGATGATCACATTCTCCTTCAGACCGATCAGATCGTCCCGTTTTCCTTTGATCGCCGCGTCGGTTAAGACCCGTGTTGTTTCCTGGAAGGAAGCAGCCGAGAGGAAACTTTCCGTCGCCAGCGACGCCTTGGTGATCCCCAGGAGAACCGGGCGGGCGACTGCCGGGGTACCACCCTCCGCTTCCACCCTTTGGTTTTCGTCTTCCAATTCCATCACGTCAACCAGACTGCCGGGCAGCAGATCGGTATCACCCGGGTTTTCCACTTTCCGTTTGCGCAGCATCTGGCGGATGACGACTTCAATGTGTTTGTCGTTGATCTCGACGCCCTGCGAACGGTAGACCTCCTGCACTTCGTGGACGAGGTACATCTGTACGCCCCGGATCCCCTTGATCTTTAAGATATCATGGGGATTCACCGAACCTTCGGTCAGACGGTCGCCGGCTTCCACCTGGCTGCCGTCCCGCACCTTCAAGCGGGCTCCGTAAGGGATCTGGTATAGATGTTCTTCCCCGTCTTCGGTGATGATACTAACCCGGCGGATCCCCTTCACTTCCACGATCTTAACCGTTCCGCTCACCTCAGTGATGATGGCTTGACCCTTCGGTTTTCTGGCCTCAAAGAGCTCTTCCACCCGTGGCAGACCCTGGGTGATATCTTCACCGGCGACCCCACCGGTGTGGAAGGTTCTCATCGTCAGCTGGGTCCCGGGTTCACCGATGGATTGGGCGGCGATGATCCCAACCGCTTCACCCACATCGGCAATCCGCCCGGTCGCCAGGTTACGGCCGTAGCAGTGGGCACAAACCCCGTGGCGTGTCCGACAGGTTAAGACCGAGCGCACTTTAACCTTCTCAATCCCGGCCGCCATAATCCGTTTGGCCACGGTCTCGGTGATCTCTTCGTTAAAACCAACAATCAGTTCACCGGTCGCCGGATCCGCCAGATCCTCGGCGGCAATGCGGCCGACAATCCGTTCTTCCAAGGACTCGATTACTTCGTCCCCATCCTTAATCGCCGTCAGGAAGATCCCGTCGTTCGTTCCACAATCTACTTCACGGACGATCACATCCTGGGCCACGTCAACCAGCCGCCGGGTCAAATAACCGGAGTCGGCGGTCCGGAGGGCGGTATCGGCCAAGCCTTTCCGGGCACCATGGGTGGAGATGAAGAACTCCAACACCGTCAGTCCCTCACGGAAGTTGGCTTTAATCGGCAGGTCGATGATGCGTCCTGACGGGTCCGACATCAGACCCCGCATCCCCGCCAACTGCGAAAGCTGGGAAACATTACCCCGCGCTCCGGAGGTGGACATCATCGCTACCGAGTTAAAGGGGTCGAAGTTTTCCACCATCGCCTTGGTGACATCTTCCTTGGCTTTCGCCCAGATATCAATGAAGCGTTGGTAACGTTCTTCTTTGGTGATTAAGCCGCGCCGGTACTGTTGTTCAATCAGATCGCCCAGGCGCTCCGTCTCTTCTACAATCTTTTTCTTCTGCGGCGGAGTGGAAATATCCGTCGCCGCAATCGTCGTCCCCGACTGGGTCGCAAACCGGTAACCAAGGCGTTTTAGTTGGTCCAGAATCTCCGCAGTCCGGTGGGTACCGTAGCGCTGACAGACAAAGGAGACGATCTTGTTCAGAACCTTACGGGTTGTTCCGTGGTCACCGATCTCCGCAAAGATCTCGTCCAGATAATCGGGGTCGATGCTCACCTGATCTTTAAAGATCAGCCGGCCAACCGACGTCTCGATCCGGCCCTTCTCCGTCCGGACTGTGATCTTGGCATGGAGCGCAATATTGCCGGTGTAATAGGCCAACATTGCCTCCTCCGGCGACGAGAAGTAACGCCCTTCACCCTTCATACCTTTCCGGATGATCGTCAGGTAATAACACCCGATGACCACATCCTGGTTGGGCGTAGCCAGCGGTCGTCCGTGGGCCGGCGACAAGATGTTGTGGGCGGACAACATCAAAATCCTGGCTTCCGCCTGCGCCTCCGCGGAAAGCGGTACGTGAACGGCCATTTGGTCCCCGTCAAAGTCGGCGTTGTACGCCGGACAGACCAAGGGATGGACCTGGATCGCCCGTCCTTCCACCAGCACCGGCTCGAAGGCCTGAATCCCCAGGCGGTGCAAAGTCGGTGCCCGGTTCAAGAGGACCGGATGCTCTTTGATCACTTCCTCCAAAACATCCCACACCTCGGGACGGGCCTTTTCCACCATCCGTTTCGCACTTTTGATATTATGCACAAACCCCTGATCGACCAGTTTTTTCATGACAAAGGGTTTGAATAACTCTAAAGCCATCTCCTTCGGCAGCCCGCACTGGTGGATCTTCAGATCCGGACCGACGACAATAACCGAACGGCCTGAATAGTCCACCCGTTTCCCCAAGAGGTTCTGGCGGAACCGCCCTTGTTTCCCGCGCAGCATATCGCTGAGGGACTTCAAGGGCCGGTTGCCCGGACCGGTCACCGGCCGGCCCCGGCGCCCGTTGTCAAACAGGGCGTCCACTGCCTCCTGGAGCATCCGTTTCTCGTTCCGCACGATAATGTCCGGCGCCCCCAGCTCCAACAGGCGCTTGAGCCGGTTGTTCCGGTTAATAACCCGCCGGTATAGATCGTTCAAATCGGAAGTGGCAAAGCGGCCGCCGTCCAGTTGCACCATAGGCCGGAGTTCCGGCGGGATGACCGGAATAACGTCCATAATCATCCACTCGGGACGGTTTCCCGACTTGCGCAAAGCTTCCACCACTTCCAAACGGCGGATGGCCCGCACTTTCCTTTGGCCGCTTACTTCCCTGATCTCTTTCTTTAATTCGGCGGCCAATTGATCCAGGTCGATCTCTTCCAGGAGCTTTTTGATGGCCTCGGCGCCCATCATCGCCACGAAGCTGTTGCCGTATTTTTCCAAGGCTTCCCGGTACTCGTTCTCCGACAACAACTGTTTTTTACTGAGGGTGGTCTCCTCCGGACCCGGATCGATCACCACATAGGAGGCAAAATAAAGTACTTTCTCCAGCGCCCGGGGGGACATGTCAAGCAGTAACCCCATCCGGCTGGGAATTCCTTTGAAATACCAGATATGGGAGACCGGGGCGGCCAGTTCAATGTGGCCCAGCCGTTCGCGCCGTACCTTCGACCGGGTCACTTCCACCCCGCAGCGGTCACAAACAATCCCTTTGTACCGTACTCTTTTATATTTACCGCAATGGCATTCCCAGTCCCGTTGTGGTCCAAAAATCTTCTCACAGAACAAACCTTCCCGTTCAGGCTTTAGGGTCCGGTAATTGATCGTTTCCGGTTTCTTCACTTCCCCACTTGACCAAGCCCTAATCTGTTCGGGGGAGGCTAACCCAATTTTGATGGCGTCAAAATTATTGGCGTCCAACATGGCTCAATCCCTCCCTGACCCATTTTTTTGGCCGTATTTCGTCAACTTGATCAGTAACCTGTCGTCCATTCCTGGCCGCAGGATCACCGGGTGGCAGGCATTTCTTCCGTGGTTTCCTCCCCAGTCTCTACCTGTTCATCGCGATCCGTTGGCAGGTCCAGATCTTCTTCATCCAAATCGAAGTCTTCATCGATAAAATCCTCGTCCGCTTCGTCGTCAAAGTCCTCCTCGACGTCCAGGTCCTCGTCGTCCTCGAGGTCTTCGTCCTCATCCTCACCTTGGTCCCGGTCGTCGCTTTCTCCCTTCCGGGCGGGCGCTTTATCGGAGAAGGCCGAATCTTCCAGTTCCAATCCTAATTCTTTAGCCATCTCGCGGACATCATCCTCATCATCCTTCAGCTCCACTTCCGCCTCTTCGGCCAGGACCTTCACATCAAGGCCCAGACTTTGCAGTTCTTTGATGAGGACCTTGAACCCTTCGGGGACACCGGGCTCGGGGACATTCTCCCCTTTGACAATCGCTTCATAGGTTTTGACCCGGCCAACCACGTCGTCGGATTTAACCGTCAGCAACTCCTGCAGCGTATAGGCGGCCCCGTAGGCCTCGAGCGCCCAAACCTCCATCTCCCCGAACCTTTGTCCACCAAACTGCGCTTTTCCGCCCAGCGGTTGTTGGGTAACCAAGGAGTAGGGTCCGGTGGAACGGGCGTGAATCTTGTCATCAACAAGGTGGGCCAGTTTCAGCATGTAAATATAACCAACGGTCACCGGACGGTCAAACGGTTCGCCGGTCCGTCCGTCGTAAAGGGTGATCTTCCCGTCCTTCGGCAGGTTGGCTTTTTCTAAGAGCTTGACGATCTCCTCTTCCGACAAGCCGTCAAAAACCGGCGTCGCAATATTGAATCCCAGAACCTTCGCCGCCCACCCCAAATGGGTTTCGAGGATTTGTCCCAGATTCATCCGGGACGGAACCCCGAGCGGGTTGAGGACGATCTCCACCGGGGTGCCATCGGGAAGAAACGGCATGTCTTCGACGGGTAGAATCTTGGCGATGACCCCCTTGTTCCCGTGACGGCCGGCCATCTTATCCCCCTCGGAGATCTTCCGCTTTTGGGCCACATAGACGCGGACCAGTTTGTTCACCCCGGGGGCCAGTTCATCATCGTTTTCCCGGCTGAAGACCTTCACGTCAACAACCATCCCCGATTCGCCGTGGGGCACCTTCAGCGAAGTATCCCGTACTTCGCGGGCCTTTTCCCCAAAGATCGCCCTGAGCAGGCGTTCTTCGGCGGTCAGCTCGGTCTCGCCTTTGGGGGTCACTTTCCCGACCAAAATATCACCCGGCCGGACCTCGGCCCCAATCCGGATGATCCCGTTTTCATCCAGATCATCCAGCGACCCTTCGGAGGTGTTGGGAATATCCCGGGTAATCTCTTCGGGCCCCAGTTTGGTGTCGCGGGCTTCGCATTCGTATTCTTCAATATGGATGGAGGTGAAGGTATCGTCCATGACCAGTTTTTCACTGATCAAAATCGCGTCTTCGTAGTTGTAACCTTCCCAAGGCATAAAGGCCACTAAAACGTTTTTCCCCAGGGCCAATTCCCCATGGTCGGTGGAAGGACCGTCGGCAATGACCTCACCGGCTTCCACCCGCTGCCCATGGGCAACAATGGGCCGCTGGTTGATACAGGTCCCATGGTTCGACCGTTTAAACTTCAGTAAACGGTAATAATCAATTTTCCCGTCATCGGTCCGGATCTGAATCTGCTCACTGGTGACTTTCTCCACAATTCCCGCGTTTTTGGCCGTAATTACCACACCGGAATCGATCGCCGATTTATATTCCATCCCGGTCCCGACCAAAGGCGCCTCTGTTGTGAGCAACGGAACCGCTTGCCGTTGCATGTTGGCCCCCATCAACGCCCGGTTCGCATCGTCATGCTCCAGGAAGGGAATGAGGGCGGTCGCCACACTGACCAGTTGTTTCGGCGAAACGTCCATGAAGTGGACATCTTCCCGCGGTACCACAAGAATGGCCTCTTTAAAACGGGCCGACACTTTTTCGTTGTTGAACAGCCGGGTCTCCGGGTCAAAGGTCTCGTTCGCCTGCGCGATAATATATTTGTCCTCTTCATCGGCGGTGAGGTAAACAATCTCATCAGTCACTTTCCCGTCGACCACCCGGCGATAGGGGGTTTCAATAAAACCGTACTCATTAATCTGGGCATAGGTGGTCAAAGAACCAATCAGGCCGATATTCGGACCTTCCGGTGTTTCAATGGGGCACATCCGGCCGTAGTGGGAGTGGTGCACGTCGCGCACCTCGAAACCGGCCCGCTCACGGGAGAGACCACCCGGCCCCAACGCCGAAAGCCGCCGCTTGTGGGTTAATTCGGCCAGAGGATTGGTTTGGTCCATGAACTGGGAAAGCTGGCTGGAACCAAAGAACTCCTTGATGGCCGCCACCACCGGCCGGATATTGATCAAGGCCTGGGGGGTAATCACGTCCAGATCCTGAATGGTCATCCGTTCGCGCACCACCCGTTCCAAGCGGGAGAGCCCAATCCGGAACTGGTTCTGTAAAAGTTCACCCACCCGTTTCAAACGGCGGTTCCCCAGGTGATCGATGTCATCAACTTCCCCTTTGCCATCAAGCAGGTCCAGGAGATAGCGGACTACCGCGTCCACATCTTCCGGGGTCAAGGTGCGCACCGCTTCCACGGCCGGTACTTCATTCCCATGCTCATCCACATGAGCCGGAACCGACCGGGGCGGGAAATTCAGACCCAGCTTTTTGTTGAGTTTATACCGGCCGACGGCCGCCAGATCGTAGCGGCGCGGCTCAAAGAAGAGGGTTTCAAAGAGCGTCCGGGCACTGTCGACCGTGGGCGGTTCACCCGGCCGCAGCCGTTTATAGATCTCGATCAGGGCTTCTTCCTGGTTTTGGGTGCTATCCCGTTCCAGGGTACTCTGGATCGCTTCGTGGTTGTTGTAGCGCTCCAAAAGTTGGACGTTGTTGCCGAGCCCCATCGCCTTGAGAAAGACGGTGACCGGAATCTTGCGGGTACGGTCGATCCGGACATAAAGAACGTTGTTGGCATCAAACTCCATCTCCAGCCAGGCCCCGCGGTTGGGAATGATACTGGCTGAAAAGACCGTTTTCCCACTGGTGTCAACGGTCTTGCCAAAATACACACCGGGTGAACGGACCAACTGGCTAACGATCACCCGTTCGGCACCGTTAATAACAAACGTACCCTTTTCGGTCATTAAGGGGAAATCGCCCATGAAAACTTCCTGTTCTTTAACTTCCCCTGTTTCTTTATTGATCAACCGGACCTTAACCCGCAGAGGTGCCGCGTAATTGGCATCCCTTTCTTTGCACTCTTCCACGTCATACTTGGGTTCGCCGAGGGAATAATCGATAAACTGGAGAATAAGGTTTCCTGTAAAATCCTGAATTGGTGAGATCTCACGAAAGACCTCGCGCAGCCCTTCCTCCAAAAACCACTGGTAGGATTTTTGTTGGATCTCGATCAGGTTAGGCATCGGTAGAATTTCGTCGATCTTCCCGAAATTAACTCTGCGTCGTTTAACCCCATTCCTCTCTTCCGGCAAAATCCTCACCTCTTCCCCTTATTTAACAACTCAGTTTGCTTTTTTCCCCAAACCATAATAAAATAGAATAAGAAAATTTTTGCGCAAAAAAAACCGGAGTCGAACCTTTAACCATTTAGGTGATAAAATGGCAAAAGCAAGGCTAACCCCAGTTACCCCTGCCGAATATGCGGTTTAATCAAATCATATATGTAGTTGGCGAAGAATAAATTAAAAGAGAAAATCAAAATCACCTACATATAACAAGGTGATGGCATAATCAGACATCCTGCAAATACTTTAGCATTATGTGATTATATCATTGTTATTTTTTTTTGTCAATAACAAATTTCAATAAAAAAAGGCTGTCGCTTGGGACAGCCTTTCATCATTATTATTTAATTTCAACCGTCGCGCCGGCCTCTTCCAGTTTAGCCTTGAGTTCTTCGGCTTCTTTCTTGCTGATTCCTTCTTTAAGAGGTTTCGGCGCATTGTCCACCAGATCCTTGGCTTCTTTCAGGCCCAGACCGGTCAGTTCGCGGACAACCTTGATCACGTTGATCTTCTTGTCCCCGGCCGAAGCCAGAATCACATCAAACTCGGTTTTCTCTTCCGCCGGCGCGGCCGCCCCACCGGCAGCAACCGGTGCGGCCACGGCCACCGGAGCCGCCGCCGAAACGCCAAACTCTTCTTCAAAAGCTTTCACCAGTTCATTCAGTTCCAATACGGACATGCCTTTAACGATCTCTAAGACTTCATTAACTTTGGACATTCAACTTCCTCCTTAAATATTAATCTCAATTAATTTTAGTAGTGGGAAACATAGGCTCAAGCCTCTTCAAGCAACCTTAAGCAACCTCGCCTTTTTTCTGGCGGACCGCATCGAGCACGTAAACCATGTTCCGGATGGGTGCGGAAAGGACATACGCCAGGTTGCGAATGGGTGCTTGCAGTAAACCAGCCAACTGACCGAGCAGGACCTCCTTGCTCGGAAGCTCGGCAAGGGCTTTGACCATCGCTTGGTCAATCACTTTGCCTTCCAGGACGCCGCCTTTTAACTCCAGTTTCTTATGGTCCTTCGCAAATTCGGACAGAATTTTCGCCGGAGAAACCGGATCCTCATACCCAAAAGCAAGCGCCATCGGTCCTTCAAGATAAACATGCAATTCCTTCAGGTTTGCCTTTTCTGCCGCCAAACGGGTTAAGGTGTTTTTCGCCACCCGCAGCTCGACACCGGCTGCCCGTAGTTTCTTCCGGAGCTCTGTTGCCTCTTGCGCGGTTAAGCCCCGGAAGTCAACCAAGACCACCGACTGGGCTTTGGTTAGTTTTTCGTAAACCTCATCGACAACCGCCACTTTTTCCGGTCTTGCCATTTTCTCACCTCCCTATTTGTCACTGGTCCTGGGAAAATAGAAAAAGCCCTTCCATAGACACAAAGAAAGGGCTCGTCGTTGACGATCGAAACATCCTAACCTCGGCAGGCAAACATTAAATCCGAGGATTTGCCCGGATACCTGCTGTCTATGGTCAGTTTTCTTTTTCTATATGAAGTTGTTGTTTTTTTTATTCGCTCGCCACCGCCATTGTTGTCGTCTGCGGAGAAATCTTAATCCCCGGGCTCTGGGTTGAGGAAAGGGTAATTGACTTCAGATAAGTTCCCTTCGCCCCCGCCGGTTTGGCTTTGATCACGGCCCCTAAAAGCCGTTTGAAGTTATCAAACAACTGGTCGGCGGTGAAAGACAGTTTTCCAATCGGAACATGAACAATTCCGGTCTTGTCGACGCGGTACTCGACCTTACCGGCTTTAATCTCTTGGACGGCCTTACCCACATCCATCGTTACCGTTCCCGTTTTCGGGTTGGGCATTAAACCTTTCGGGCCGAGGATCTTACCGAGCCGCCCTACCATGCCCATCATATCGGGGGTGGCGACCGCCACGTCAAAATCAAGCCATCCTTTTTGGATCTCTTCCACTACATCTTCCGCGCCAACGCGGTCGGCACCGGCCTCTTCAGCCTCTTTGGCCTTCTCACCCTTGGCAAAGACCAGAACCCGTACGGCTTTTCCGGTCCCGTGGGGCAAGACAACGGTACCACGCACCTGTTGGTCGGCATGCCGGGGGTCAACCCCCAAACGGATCGCCACTTCGACCGTCTGGTCGTAGCTGGCTTTAACAATACTCTTTAGCAGTTCAATGGCCTCCCGGGGGTCGTAAAGGCGCTCCCGGTCAATGGCCTTCGCCATCTCCAGATACTTTTTGCCATGCTTCGGCATGATCTTAAATCCTCCTCGTTTCGTGGTTCAAACGGATCTTTTCGCTCTGCGTATCCTCCCACCAGGGAGAAAGCTATTGGACGACAATTCCCATACTGCGCGCCGTGCCTTCGACCATGCGCATGGCCGCTTCGACGCTGGCCGCATTCAAATCGACCATTTTAAGCTCGGCAATCTCACGAACCTTGTCGCGCGAGATGGTCCCGACCTTTTCTTTGTTGGGAACACCCGAAGCTTTCTCCAAGTTAAGCGCTTTTTTGAGCAGGACCGGCACCGGCGGGGTTTTGGTGATAAAAGTAAAAGACCGGTCCTCGTAGACGGTGATCACCACAGGAATCACCATTCCGGCCTGATTCGCCGTCCGTTCGTTAAAAGCCTTGGTAAACTCCATAATATTAACGCCATGTTGTCCGAGCGCGGAACCAACAGGCGGAGCAGGAGTCGCTTTCCCGGCTGGAATCTGTAGTTTAATTAACGCCGCAACTTTTTTGGCCATCGTCCCGACACCTCCTTCTCGCCTAAGATCTTAGTACTTTTCTACCTGATTATATTCCAACTCCACCGGCGTTTCCCGTCCGAACATGGAGACTAGAACCTTCAGCTTTCCTCTTTCCGGGTTAATCTCTTCAATAATCCCGGAAAAGTTTTCAAAGGGTCCCCGAATCACCCGTACCGGCTCGCCAATGGAAAAATCCAGCTTGGGACGGGGCTGATCAACACCCATCTGGCGCAGGATCTGTTCAACCTCTTTTTGTTGAAGAGGAATCGGTTTGGAGCCAGGGCCGACAAAACCAGTCACGCCGGGGGTATTTCTCACCACATACCACGAGTCATCGGTCATAATCATCTCCACCAACACGTAACCCGGGTAGACTTTTTTCTTCGTTAGTTTACGTTTCCCGTCCTTATACTCGTATTCTTCCTCCATGGGGACCAAAACCCGGAAGATCTGGTCCTCCATGGCCATGGAAGCGACCCGCCGTTCCAGATTGGCTTTTACTTTGTTCTCATACCCCGAATAGGTATGCACAACATACCAAGCTTTTTCCACAGGCATCACACTCGTCATTTAATCCTGAACAGGATCAGACTTAAGATCGAGTCAAAAATGCTGATCAGCAAAGCTACCGCCGCTACCGTCACCAAAACTACGGTGGTATAGGTGCTCACTTCTTTCCGGTTCGGCCAGGCTACTTTCTTCATTTCAGCCGCGACGCTTCGGAAGAACTTGCCAACACTGACCCTTCTTTTTTTCTCAGCCATCGCAAACTCCCACCTTTACCGGGTTTCCCGGTGAATCGTATGTTGGCGGCAGAACTTACAATACTTTTTCAGCTCCAACCGCTCGGGATTACTTTTTTTATTTTTATTGGTGCGGTAATTTCTGTTTTTGCAATCCGTACATGCTAATGTAATACCTTCGCGCACCGTCTCCACCTCCAGCAAAAAATAGACGAAAAAAATAAGCCTCTCGACATTATATCACCGTTAAAGATTATCACACGGTAAGAAGCTTGTCAAGGGTTTTTCATGATGAATTCCCCATCGCTTCCAGTCCTGACAACAGAGAAGCCGGAGCCCGTTTTCCCGGAGCCTTCCGGCTTCCCCGTCACAGTACGTTCCTCAATTATTACTCAAGAATCTTGGTCACAACCCCGGCCCCGACGGTCCGGCCGCCTTCACGGATCGCAAAACGCAATCCCTCTTCCATCGCAATCGGGCTGATCAGTTCGATCGTCATCGTGATGTTGTCGCCCGGCATCACCATCTCCACGCCCTCAGGCAGCTTGGCCACACCGGTCAC
>NZ_JAAKDE010000031.1 GCF_013664685.1 Capillibacterium thermochitinicola | reverse complement strand
TCGAATTGACCGAAATACGCGGTATTATGATTGTTTAGTTTTTTGAGTTTACTTTCCAGGTAATATTCACTAATAAATATCCCCAAATTCTTCATCAACCTTCGCTTCGACCCCAACCAGTAACCTCTCAGAACCTTGTTTCCCACTAATGAAAAAATCATGTACATCTGCATTGTACAATAAATTAATTGTATAAAGATTTAATCTTATTCTTCACTTAAAACTAAGGTCCAAACCCTTTTCATCGGGAGTTCAGTTTTAATTTCCTCCGGCAGTTGATCATAATATTTCTGGAGCATCTGAATTATATCATCTGATTCCCATAAGCGTATTTCAAAATATAACCTTGCCGCCTCATTTAAAACAGATTTCTTATATCCACCCCATGATACGAACAGTCCTTGCTCTGCTCCAAAATTCTTCATGACACCCTGTAGTTCTCTCAATACTTTAACGTCAACCGGTAATTCGCTGGACTTTACTTGAACAGCTAGACGCGGGGGATCAAATCCCAACGGCCCTTTACCCGCAATAATATCAATCCCTCCGTCCGGGCCTTCAGGAGAAACTTTAACTTGATACCCCTGGGCTTGTAAGATCGCAGCTACCAGCCGCGTTAACTCATGCCCTTTGAAATTTTTCGAGATATAGGAACGAATTTGATCTCGAGAATACTCTTCCAAATCAACTATTGCCTCAGCGTCGTTTGATTCTTCAGAATTAGTCAGCATACTATTGCTTCTTCCTTCTAGCAGACTAATAATTCTTTCTTCCGCGTTATTACGTTGTATACGACAAACAGTTAAAAATGCACCTAATGAATAAAGAATATCCTGTGCAATTGCTCCCCTAGGTAATTCTGTTATCCATTCTACAGAACGAGTATGTTTTGCTTCCGGCGGTAAATCTTCTCTGTATTGATAAGAGCCTTGAACTCTACCAAAGGCAATCATAGGTCGACTTTTTAATGGTAAGGCAATTAAATCACCTTTTTGAATTCCATTTATAAATCCCCAAATCTGGGTTTGCCAATTTTGAAGTGTTTTCTTTTTATTGTTCGGATATATTTGTTCTAATAACTCCCATAAATCTTCACGAGAGTTAATTCCTGATAAGTCCGGTAGCTCCTCCCAGCCAATTACTGCTATATTTTTAGTTAAAGCTAGTTCCTCACTTTCCCCAAAACTACCAGCTCTAACCAACCATAAAGCCATTCCGTTTTCCTCCTCATACTTTTTATCAAAACATTATAACGACTGGATTAACTTTGGTCGTCTGGCCTTCCAGTAATTAGGGGTTCATTTTTATGTGAATTCAAATAATATAATAATACTTACGCGCCAATTCAACCAAAGGATGCATTGGAAATTCTCCTCCCCTAATCCCTAAATATCATAACATTAACCTGAAATAACCCTTGCAATTAATTAACATCTTTTCGATCGTGAGAGCAAAAGATCTTCTCTATGAAGTCTTCTAACACCTTATTATCTTCTATAATCTTACAACCAATCACCCCTACCCCCTCTAGGCCTCCAGTCTCGCCAGCATGGAAAATCCTCGTCTCATCATCCTGATACAACACATAAGCCTCCGGCAGCCGCGGATGGCATCCCTGTAGGTATGCATCTTGTAAAGGTCCGCTTTTTCGAAGGTGGTTCCGGACGGGGTTACATCTTCCTCGTCGTCGCTCCCAGTGAGTTGGCCAAGATCCAGTCTCTCGTGTTTAAACTTGGCATCAAAGATGTAGATTTCCCCTTTAATCTCGAGTATCAAATCCGGCCTTAACGTCACCGAATAACTCCGGTCAAAACTCTCCTCCCCCGGGCGGTAGCTCTTGTTGTATTAAATTAGTGTATATATTCCTCAGTTATCAATAGGCTTATCTGATATACGCAATATTACTTCGATCATTGATTCGCTTTTGCTCTCCTTGCCACTGGAGGTATTCACTCATATTCCGGCGCTCAATCACCCCCAGTAAAAACCCCCGGAAATCACGAAGGGTTTAAATGGTAAACTATAGAATTAATGTTAAAACCAGTTAGGGAGGGCGGCCTAAAATGAGTCCGGACATGGATCTGTACCGCCTGCGTAACTGTATCAGAGGACCCGGGGATCCGCTCTATAAATATCTCCGCACTTCCATTACCGAAGCGCTCCGGATCCGTTTCCTGGTAGCCTTCATTACTGAATCCGGCGCCCGGCTCATGGCCAAACCTTTAGAAGAAGCCGCCGGACGGGGAACCTCGATCACTATTCTCACCGGCACCTATCTTTACAACACTGAACCATATGCCCTCAAATACCTGCAGGAAAAGGTCGGCCTCTCCCTTGAACTCCGGGTATACGCCGAAACCGGCCGTTCCTTCCATCCCAAAGCCTACTTCTTTGACCTGCCGCACGACAGTGAAGTCTTCATCAGTTCGGCCAACCTCTCCTGGACCGCCCTGACCACTGGAGTGGAATGGAGCTACCGCTTGCGCAAGAGTCTGGCTCCCGCTGATTATCAATTATTTGACGAAGAATATCAGCGGTTATTTGCCGACCATTCCCAACCGGTCACCGAAGATTTTCTCCGTGAATATTGGCAGGAGTGGAAAGCAAGAGCTACTTAGAATTACATTCATGGTGTTTGTTATTCACAGTTACGCCTGTTTAAGCAGGTTAAAATTATCCCTATACTCATCAAACTTTGGGTTTGGGATGACCTCGCCATTAGCCCGTAAAGTGCAAAAATTTATACCATACCTACCCATGTTTTTGCCTTTCTTGTTTTGATAAGCTATGGATACCAACTTCAAAGAGGGAACGACCCAGTAAGTGTCAGCCTGTTCAGAATAAAAAATGAAATAATAATTAGGCCGGGGGTTGACAATTTCTATGGCAGCAAAGCGCCCAGCGTTATTAGGGTCACAATCTTTGGAGCGGGCTTTTATTTGAAGATCAATATACCGGAGCCCTCCCTGGTCATCCAACCGGATTATGCAATCAATCCCCTGGTCATCCACCAAAGTTTGGTAGACATCAAATCCCCGTCTGAGCAACTCGGCAATAACCACATATTCCTGCCGCTTACCAAACGAAGCGGTGCTCCGAAAAGCACGTGCCATTATAATACACCTCTTTCTGTGACTGCGATGCTTGTGCGCAAAAGAAGTGCTCAATAACCTGACCAAATAAACAAGGAAGAACCAAAAGGCTTTCCGTTATAAAAAATAAAAAAACCTCTCTGTAGCTATAGCTATTCTAACAAAGAGGGTAATGACTCAAGCTAATCCCCAGTTGCAAACAGTTCTCATCCCTGCGGTTCACCTGGCCTTTGCTTCATCATATTCATTCACTACCACGCTTCTGGCTATCCAACTGTATCTTCAACCACCCTCGAATATCTTCATCCCCTTGCTGCCACTTGTTCAGAATATAGCACAAATAACTCATTAACTCCGGATCTATCTCCCCCGTCGCTTTTTCCCCGATCATGATCATTGAACGCAATTCAGCAAATTGCGGGTCATTCAAGACTTTCAACAGGCCCTCGCCGTATTTTGGGATCCCGAGATATTTGATCCCATCGGCGATGTACTCTTCAGGAGAGATGAACATCTCTCCTTTGCCGGTTTCGATCCAGTGAGGATTACAGGAAAACCGCAGTTTTAAAGCTTTGAGGAAGGCTTTGGTCATTGCTATTTGGTTCTTTTCAATTTTTGATAAGTTACCATGCGTCATCCCAATTTCTTCACTAAAAGCCAATTGGGTGAGGTTTAGGTGTTTTCTTAGTTGCCTTAACCGATCGCCAGGAGTTGTGTTCTTCATTAAGATTTTCTCCTTGACAGATGTTCACTAAGAACATATAATATAACCAGAATTTCCTAAGAATGTTACCACGGCCAATATGAACCATTACGACGCCGCTATTCTACTGTTGAGACCGGGCAGCCGCTATGTAACCCCAACCAAACCTGGACAAACAATAACACCATAGACAAAACCTTGTCGATTGGTGTTATTTGTTGACGGACGGAAGCGCACCAAACCAAGACGCAGATGAACGACTGCAGGGGCGGCCAACCTTACGCAGTCGTTCTGCCCGAATCGAGCGCTTTCGTCCCTCCCATTATATATGCACATTATACCATGATATGGTAGACGCTGCAATGTTTGGGGCTCCGGAGGAACAAACCAAATGCTCCTGATGAGAAGGATACAAATGAAAATCCTGGAAATAAAAATCGCCCGCGGCCGGGCGCGTCTCCATGCAGTCTGGAATGCCAAAGGCTATACCGACGAAGAAGTTCTGAAGGTCGGCGACAAACTCGATCTTCTGCTCAACAAATACCAGAGATTGCTTGATAAAAAGAAAGGATACTACGTTCTGTTAAGAAACGCCATATTCGTTTTACACCAGTGGAACTTTATTTTCCACGTAAAAATCCGACAGAACCAGAGACGTACACTTCCGCCGTTCACTTTAATTACAAGCACAGCCGCAAGAAGCGGACCAAAACCGACCAGTAAAGTGAAAAACAAGGAGGTAAGTCCATTAGAAAAAATCCCAATAAAAATAGGCCGGGAAACCGGAACTAAATCCCGCCGCGTGTCGTCATTTACATATATCAAACAAGAAAGATGTGATTCGATGAAAAAGAAACACTTGCGCAATATTTTTATGGTCGTGGGTATAATTGTTGTTTCCCTCTTACTTTTCTTAAGCCAAGTGCACAAAGTGGGCGGCTCTAATTCCGGTACCACGAAAACGGAGCAGCTGAGCTCAACAAGAGGGCAATTGTCCACCAGCGCCGCTTACCAAATAACCGAAGACAAAGTCATCTTCGATTTTGCGTTAACCAATCACTCCTCCGAAGTACTGGTACTGCCGTTTGGCTCAGGACAGCAGTTTGAACTGGTAATCAGAGATGAAAAAGGTGAAGAAGTCTACCGGTATTCGGACGGTAAATTCTTCACCATGGCCTTGGTCTATAAGCAGATTAACCCCGGCGAAGCTTTGCGTTGGCAGGACCAATGGGACCGGCGAGACAAAACGGGAAACGCAGCCAGTCCGGGGCGCTACCGCGCGGAAATCGAGATTTTGGTCATCCCGGAGGAGGACGGGGATAAAGTTGAGGGCAGTCAGTTGAGAACCACCATCGAGTTTACCCTTCCGGCAAGTCAGCAAGTGGATGAAGAAACGGACGAAGCGAAGACCGGCCGGGAAACCCCTCCAGTAGCATCCGGCGTAAAGGAAAACAAGATCATCCCCAGTACGGAAGCCAAAGCAATGATCGTCGACGTCGCGAATATGGTCATGCAGGCGCTCAGCACCAAAGATGCGGAAAAACTGGCGCAATATGTCCACCCGGTCAAAGGGGTCCGGTTCACTCCGTACACCTACGTCGATACCGAGCGGGATCTGGTTTTTACCCCGAATGAAATAAGGAATTTCTTTAATAACCAGCAACGTTACCTTTGGGGTTATTATGACGGCAGCGGTGAGGAGATCATGTTAACTCCCAGCGAATATTACGCCAAATTCATTTACTCCGCCGACTTTATCAATGCCGACCAGATCGGGTACAACCAAGTATTAAGCAGCGGGAATGCACTTGAAAACCAATTTGAGGTTTATGAAAACCCGATCATCGTCGAGTATTATTTCCCCGGCTTTGATCCGGTTTATGAAGGAATGGACTGGCAAAGCCTCCGTTTGGTGTTCGAGAAATACGAAGATGAATGGCGATTAACAGGGATTATTCATAACCAGTGGACGATATAAGGCAGACTAGAAGCTGCCTTTAGAGATCACTTTCTAAAGTCTCCTTATTAATACGGGAACCTGCTACTTTGTCAATATCTACGCCTTTATTGTGCACCCGGTAAACCAAGTCAGCAGCCGGGTATCCGTTTGGGATTTTCTTTACCCCTTGAGCTACTAAGTGTTCGTTGTTATTAAAAATGGCCGGACTTTCATCGATCTCTTCTAATTCCCCAACTCCATGCCGTTCGAAGAAACAGCCTGTAGTCTTCTCGTCCTCTGTGGTCAGATCTACTACTGAAGAGAAACTCATTTTATAACGTTCTTCTTCATCCAACCTTAAGCCATACACCCCATAAAAATTGGATAATACACTTAATTACTTTTTTCTGGTTGTCCTATTCCCAATGAAAAGGATCTTGGTTGATCTGGCAGCAGCTTCGCGGAATTTAACTATCAATATCACCCTTTTAGAGCTTCATTTCGTATTTATGTTTAAAATAATTACTATAATAATACTCTTATTACATATTACCTATACATGGAAATTTACTCTTGTCCTAAAAGGTTTTTACAATAAGGCATGAGAGGCCAGCTTACACACAGATGTAAAAAAGACCGGTTAGGTTTTAAACCGCAAATTTAAACAAAAATAAGCAATAAATAAAGCGTAAGCGGCATGCACGATGGCATAAAACGAAGAAAGGAACCGCCTGGGTTCCTTTCCAAACTTATTGGATAACAATTTTAAAGAAACAAACGCTCTATTCCAGTCTAGAAGGGTAAGGGCAGTTTCGGAATGATCGAAAACTTCGTGTACCCGTTTGGGATCTCAAATAACTCATCCGGCTGTTTGCCCTCGACGATGTTCCGGTACTCCACGGTGGAAGTGACCTTCCCCTTGGCGTCCTTGGTTTGGGTCTTGACCGCAAAACCCAGTTCCTCTGAGAACCATTGGACCAAGATACCGTATTTCCGTTCTTTATAGGTATATTGAATGATCTGGCAATCATAACCGTTGACGGTCTCGCTGCCGAGGGTCTTCATCTCGTACTCCAGTTCCGGGTTGAGTTGGTTGGGATCAAACTGGAAGCTCACTTCCATATATTGTTGATCCGGCAGCAGCGTCCAACTGACCTTTTTATCCAGGCGCAGGATGGTGACGGAGACCGTATCGCCATCGCTGAACTCATGGCGGATTTTTTCCGGGCCTTGAACGTAAATTTTCCCCGTTGTCACCTTACCCTTCGCATCGGTCTGGATCATCTCAGCGGAAAACTCCGGTTTCGCCGCCAAGACGAGCCCGGAAAAGATGAATACTACTGCCAGCAGGAAAAATAGTCTTGAACCAAGTCGTTTCGCCATTCTTTACAACTCCTTTACCTTTATATTCTGCCGGGCGCCCAGTCGCCTCCTCCGGAGGAGCCTTGCCGGCGTTCCCCAAATAGTTCTTGGCCGAGGAAAGCGCCCATTTCGATCATACACCCCGATTCTCAACAAAAAATAAACAGCCCACTGATCCCCCTAAATTCTGTTTGCGAAATTACAAAAATTATCATATAATTAATTTCATAATTTAACCAATTTTTATTAATAAATCTCCAAAACCACAAAGTTCTCTCAGTCACAAAGGAGGTTGCCAAGTGAAAAAAAGAGAACGGTTTGCTTCCCGGTTAGGTTTTATTTTAATCTCGGCCGCTTGTTCTATCGGCCTGGGTGATGTATGGCGTTTTCCTTACATCACCGGGCAGTATGGCGGCGGTATCTTTGTCCTCATCTATTTGATCTGCATCGTGGCACTGGGGATCCCGATCCTGACCATGGAACTGGCGGTCGGCCGGGCGAGCCAGAAAAGCATTGCCACTTCCTTCCACGTAATGGAGGGCAAAGGGCAGAAATGGCATCTGATGGGGTATGCGGGCATTGCCGGCAATTATCTGTTGATGATGTTTTACACCACCGTCGCCGGCTGGATGCTGGCTTATTTCTACAAATTCTTGCTCGGGCAGTTTAGCGGGCTTGATACCCAACAGGTCGGGCAGGTTTTTGTCAATTTACTGGCCGACCCGTTCGAAATGACCGTTTGGATGGTCATTACCACCGTGTTCTGTTTTGGCGTCTGCTCCCTCGGTTTGCAGAAAGGGGTCGAGAAGGTGACCAAGGTGATGATGACCTTGTTGTTCGCGCTCATCATCATGCTGGCGGTTAAGGCCATGACCCTGCCCAACGCCGGGGACGGACTTAAGTTCTACCTCCTCCCGGATTTAAACCGCATGCAGGAAAAGGGGCTCTGGGAAACGGTCTTCGCCGCGATGAGCCAGGCTTTCTTCACTTTAAGCCTCGGGGTTGGTTCAATGGCGATCTTCGGGAGTTACATCGGGAAAGAACGGAATCTTTACGGCGAGTCGATCAACATCGCCGCCCTGGACACTTCCATCTCGCTGCTGGCGGGGCTCATCATCTTCCCGGCCTGCTTTGCTTTTGGGGTCGACCCCGGTGACGGTCCCGGCCTGGTCTTTGTCACTCTGCCCAATATCTTCAACGCCATGAGCGGCGGACAAATCTGGGGAGCCCTCTTCTTTCTCTTTATGACCTTTGCCGCCTACTCGACGGTAATCGCCGTTTTTGAAAACATCATTGCCTTCGGGATGGACCTCTGGGGCTGGAGCCGCCAAAAATCGTCCCTCATCAATGCCTTTTTATTGATTCTTCTCTCAATGCCCTGCATCTTAGGGTTCAATGTCCTCAAGGAGTTCCAACCGCTGGGGGCGGGCACGGATATCTTGACGCTGGAGGACTTTATCCTCAGTTACAATCTGCTGCCCATCGGTTCCCTGGTTTACCTGCTTTTCTGCGTAACCCGTTACGGTTGGGGTTTTGACAACTACCTGCAGGAAGTCAACACCGGCCAGGGGATTAAGATGCCCCGTGCTTTTAAACCCTACTTCCAATGGGTCCTGCCGGTGATCATCTTGATCGTACTGATTCAGGGGTATATTAACTTTTTTAGTTAAGGAGGGGGAAAAGGATGCGAATCCGCCCGCTCTTGACCCGTGGTTTATTCCTCTCCTTCCTCGGGTTGTGGCTGTTGATTTTGGTGTGCCCGCAAGGCGCTCTCGCGGCGTCCGACTCTTACTACACCAAAGAGTCCTTCCGCCTCGCTCCGGACGGATTCGTCGTGGTGGAAGCGGCCTTCCAGGATGTAGAGGTGTACCAGACGGCCGGTCAAATGGTTGAGGTAGAAGTCTGGATGACCTTCCAGGCTCCCTTCAGACGGACGGTCGAAAAATTGATCGAAGCCTATGAACCGGTCTTTACGGTCGATGAAAATCGCCTGCAGATCCGGTCTGTTCCCGACAGTAAGGTCTCTTCCTCATTCACCCAGGCTTCGGGCAAGATCAAGATCACGGTCCCGGCCGGCACCAGCTTGACGGTGAATACGGCCTCCGGCGACTGTATTTTCCGCGGCCGGTTCGGCCTATCCATCGCTGTGAATACAGCCTCTGGCGATGTCTCGTTCCAAGGCGAAGTGGAGTCCTTTGCCGCCAATACCGCTTCCGGCAAGATTGGGGCAACCTTTGAACGGCCGGTTATCCGGGTTGATGCCAATTCCGCCAGCGGTGACATTTGGATCGACGGGCCGGTCGCAAGCGCCGGGCTCCATACCGTTTCCGGCAAGGTTGACCTGCGCGGTCTCGACGGCGGATGGTTCAACATCTCAACGGTCTCCGGCGATCTCACCGCCACCTGGGCAACCATTAGCGCACCGGTTTCCCTGACGGTTGACTCGGTCTCGGGGGATCTCCGCCTTTTCTTCCCCGCCGGCACGAAGATGAAGGGTCAACTCAAAAGCCGTTCCGGCAAGATCAGCTCGGATTTCCCGGGGGAGAAGGCCGGGCAAGCAAAGACCCTCTTCCTTCAGGATGAAGGGGCCGTGGTGCAGATCCAGGCCGCAACGGTCAGCGGTTCTATTGGTCTGTACGCCGGGAACCGTTCTCCCGCCCAGCCCAACACGGCCAAGGAGACTCAGACCTGGACGGGGCATTCCCGCGCCCTGGCCGAGGAAGACCCCCCGCCCGCGTTCTTCCTAAACCTCTACCGTTACGAAAAGAACTGGGCGCCGGGGCTCAAAGTCCGCCTGTACGATAGGCTCTATCTCACTGGCAATCTTGACTACTCATACCGGGAACGGGATTTAAATTTGCCGGTTGGCACCGTCTACTTTTTCAACGCCCCTTCGTCCCGGATTTCGTTTTATGGTGGAGGCGGGGCGCAGTTCTCCAGTAAGGACGGTTTTCAGTACCCTTATCTTCTCGTGGGAACCGATTTCTTCTTCCTATTCTACGAACTGGTATATCCCTGGACCGAAGAGGTTTCCCCGCGCCACCGGTTTGGGTTAAGTATTGAATTATAAGCGCGCGAAAAAAAGAAAAGCGCCCTACCGCTTTGCACCGAAAGGAATGAGAAACATGGGGATTATTAAAGAGGCTTGTGTCGGAAGCTTTCTGGAGGCAAAGAAGGCCTTCGAACTAGGGGCTCAGCGGATTGAGCTTTGTGACAACCTGAAGGAGGGCGGCACCACTCCCAGTTACGGCACGATTCTACTGGCCAAGGAAACCCTGGACCTGCCCATCAATGTGATGATCCGGCCCCGGGGTGGCAATTTTGTTTACAGCGAAGAAGAGATCCGGATTATGGAGAAGGACATCGCCCTCTGCCGGGAGGCCCGTGTCAACGCCGTGGTCATCGGGGCCCTCACCGTCGACCATCGGATCGATGAGGCCGTGGTGAAAAGACTGGTCGAAAAGGCCGGTGACCTAGAGATCACTTTTCACATGGCCTTCGACGAGATTGAGGATAAAGAGGAAGCCCTCGAGCAATTGATCGCCTGCGGGATCCACCGGGTCCTGACCAAGGGAGGGCCCGGCACCGCCCTGGCGAACCGGGAAACCATCAAAGCCTTGGTGAAGCAAGCCGGGGACCGGATCGTGATCCTGGCCGGCGGGGGCGTCACCAGGGAGAACTACGAACAATTAGTGGAATATACCGGCGTCAAAGAAGTCCACGGGACAAAGATTGTTGGCCCCTTAACTTAACCGGCCCTTTCAGGTCTCCGCTTTTAAGTGTTTCCGGATGCCGGAGATCTGGCCGAAAATCGTCTTGGCCACCTCGGGACGGTTCATCGTGTACAGATGGATGCCATCCACCCCGCTGGAGAGCAGATCGATGATCTGTTCCGTGGCATAAGCAATGCCGGCTTCCTTCAACGCCTCCGGACTGTTTTCGTAGCGGTCCAGAATCCGCCGGAACTTCGGCGGGATGCTGGCCCCGCAAAGGCTGGTAATCCGCTCGATCTGCTTTTTGTTGAGGACCGGCATGATCCCGGCCGCCACCGGCACCCCGATCGCGAGCTTATCGAGCTTTTCCCGGAAGGCATAAAAAATACTATTATCCAAAAACAGCTGGGTGATGAGGAAATCCGCCCCCGTCTCCACCTTTCTTTTCAAATTGTGGAGATCGGCCATGGCGTCTTCGGCTTCGATGTGGACCTCCGGGTAGCAGGCGGCCCCGATGCAGAAATCCGCCTTGGTTTTGATGAACTTAATCAAGTCGGAAGCATATTGAAAATCGGTGGTCGGGGGTATCGTACTTTGGTCCGCCGGCCGGTCGCCCCTTAGCGCAAGGATGTTCTCAATCTTGGCCTTCTGCAAACGGCCAAGGATCTCCGCCACCTCTTCCTTGGTCGAGTTTATGCAGGTCAGATGAGCAAGGGCTTCAATCCCGTATTTGTTCTTGATGGTATCGGCAATCTCTACTGTATAGAAGCGGCTTCCCCCGGCGGCGCCGTAGGTAACGCTGATGAAATCAGGCCGCAGAACAGAGAGGGCATCAATGGTCGCGAACACCCCGTCCAGGGGAGAACCGGGTTTCGGGGGGAAAATCTCCAGCGAAAAGACGGGTTTGTTTTTGTAATAATCCTTGATCCGCATTTTATCCTCCTTTCAGGCCCGGTTTGCTTCATATTACCATATTCCCGTCGGTACCCGTTTTGTCACCAAAAAAGGCGCAAAAAGTCTTCCCCATATACCATACGAAAACCGGAAGGAAGAAAAAGGCTGCTTTCGATAAGAAAGCAGCCTTTTATTTACCAAGCAAACGATGCTTTGTGCCTGCGCGTTTCTTATCTTTCAGGGGTAATCCCTGCAGGAATTGACACCGTTGCATTCGGATGAGAATGCCGGTTGTCGGGCTTCATCGGGCCAGTCCCTCCACCTCTCTTGATAAGACCATCTATTAAATTGAGATATTTTATTAGATTTTACGGTAAACCAAACCAATTGTCAAGGGTTCATTGCGCAGGGTCCGCCGGGCACGAACAGGCGGGACGAAATAACTCCACAAAAGGTAAATCTTGCTTTTCGGTCAATAAATGTGTACTATTATTTAAAACCGAGGTGATCGCCGATGGAGATCCCGCCGGGAGAAGTATTGAGGTACCTGGGTTACCGGAACCAAAGGATCGATCCGGCCATGATGAGTTTAATCGAGGAATGCCGGGCGGAAACAAAAGTGTTGATGCGGCCGGGCGTCGTCTACCGGATCTACCCCCTGGAAAAGCACGGGGACCAGATCCGGCTGCTGACGACCACTTTACACCTGCAAAGCAGCGACCTCGGCAGGCATCTGCGGCGGGCGGACCGCTGCGCCGTCCTCGCCGCCACCCTCGGGCTGGCGGTTGACCAAAAAATCGCGGCTTACGCACGCTTAGATCTAACCAGAGCAATCGTCATGGACGCTTGCGCCACCGCCGCCATCGAAGCCGTCTGCGACCAAGTGCAGGAACAGCTAAGGGCAAAGGTGGCCCCGGAAGGTTACCGCCTTACTCCGCGCTACAGTCCCGGTTACGGTGACTTGTCCATCGTACACCAAAAGGCTATCCTGGAGACGCTCCAGGCTTACACCCGGATCGGCCTCACCGTTAACGAAGACCATATTCTACTCCCCCGCAAATCGGTGACGGCCTTCATCGGCCTGGAGAAAACGGAAATGGACGCGCCCGATAAGCTAGAGGAAGCAAAAACAGTGGACGCCCCCGACAAGTGCCACTGTTGTCCGGATAAAACTTGTCAGTACAGAAAAGGTGGGGATGGAGATTGAAACGCAAGCTTAATTTGGACGAATTCCTGGTCTTTGACGGGGCCATGGGGACCATGCTCCAAAGCTACGGCATGAAAGCAGGAGAAATCCCCGAAAGATACAATCTGGAACGGGCGGAAGTCATCGCCGGAATCCACAGCGCTTACATTGAAGCGGGTGCCCAGGTCCTGACGACCAATACGTTCAACGCCAACCGGTTTAAACTGGCCGGAAGCGGGCTGAATCTGGCCGCGGTTATCCGGACAGCGGTGGAGATTGCCCGGTGGACCGCAAAGGATAACGAGGAAATCCTGGTGGCTTTGGACATCGGCCCTTTAGGCCAGCTAATGGAGCCCTATGGCACCTTAAGCTTTGATGAAGCGTACGAGGCCTTTGCCGAACAGATCCGGGCCGGTGCCGCGGCGGGTGCCGATCTGATTTTGATTGAAACCATGTCCGATCTTTACGAAGCAAAGGCCGCCATCCTCGCCGCCCGCGAAAACGCCGACTTACCCGTCTTCTGTACAATGACCTTCCAGGAGGACGGCCGGACCCTGACCGGCGCCGATCCCTTAACCGTGGTCAATGTCCTCCAAAGTTTGGGCGTCACCGCGTTGGGAATCAACTGTTCCCTCGGGCCGAAAGAGGTTCTGCCGTTGGTTCGGGAGATGCTAAGGTTCGCCCAAGTCCCCGTCCTTGTCCAGCCGAACGCCGGCCTGCCCCAGTTGGTCGGTGAAGATATGGTCTTTCAAATCACCCCCGCCGATTTTGCGGCTTACGGGCGGGAGATGGCCGCCGCCGGCGTTCGCATTCTGGGCGGCTGCTGTGGAACCACCCCCGCTCACATCAAAGCCTTAAAGAATATGTTGGCTGATCTGAAACCGGTAGCAATAAAGGCCCCGCGTTTGACCGCCGCCAGCTCCGGCACGACCACCGTCCCCCTGGGCGGCCCGGTCAAGATCATTGGGGAACGGATCAACCCCAACGGGAAGCGGCGCTTGCAAAAAGCCCTGCGCGAGGGGGAGCTGGATTATCTCCTCCGGGAAGCCGTTGACCAGCAGGATAATGGCGCCCATATCCTCGATCTCAATGTGGGCCTGCCCGAGATCGACGAAAAAGCGGTCATGGTTAAAGCCGTTAAGGAGATCCAAGGGGTCGTCAACCTTCCCCTGCAGATCGACAGTGTCACGCCGGAGGTGATCGAGGCCGCGGTCCGGATTTATAATGGACGGCCGATCATTAACTCCGTTAATGGCGAAGCAAAATCCATGGCCGCTCTTTTACCTATTGTCAAAAAATATGGTTGCCTGGTGGTGGCGTTAACCCTCGACGAGCATGGCATCCCGAAAACCGCCGAAGAACGGCTGGCCATTGCCGAACGGATCATTAAGACGGCTGCCGAGTACGGTATTCCCAAGGAAGACATCATCGTCGACTGCCTGGTCCTCACGGCCTCCGCTCAACAACAGGAGGTACAGGAGACGGTAAAAGCCCTGCGGCTCGTCAAGGAGAAGCTTGGGGTCAAGACCACGCTTGGGGTGAGCAATGTCTCCTTTGGCCTCCCCGCCCGTGACCTCTTAAACCGCACCTTTTTGGCGGCGGCCCTGGCGGCGGGCTTAGATGCGCCGATCATGAACCCGTTAGACGCCGAGATGCGCGCGACTGTCAAAGCCTTCAACGTACTATGGAACCACGACCGGGACGGCCAAGAATTTATTGCCACCTACGCCGGGCTGGAAGACAAAGCGGGAAAAAAAGCGGAGGATCAAGCAAAGGCCCAATCTGAAGCGGAGCGGAAAGAGCTGACGAAAATAGTCCTCGCCGGGCTCAAGGAAGAAGCGGCAAAAGCAGTAAGGGCACTCCTCAAAGAGGAAGATGGTTTGGCGATCGTCGACCGTTACCTGATCCCGGCCCTGGACCGGGTCGGCGACGGCTACGAAAAAGGGGAGTTGTTTTTACCGCAGCTGATCCAGGCCGCCGAAACGGTCAAGCGGGCTTTTGCCGTGATCAAGGAAGATCTGGAGAAAAACAAAACCGCGGCGGTCGGCAAAGGCAAGATTGTCATTGCCACCGTCAAGGGGGATGTCCATGATATCGGCAAGAATATCGTGAAGATCCTCTTGGAGAACTATGGTTTTGAAGTTTATGACCTGGGTAAAGATGTCCCCATCGAGCACATTGTCGAAAAGGTCAAGCAAGCGGAGGCCCCCTTGGTAGGCTTGAGCGCCTTGATGACCACCACCGTCAAGAATATGGAAGAAACCATCAAAGCCCTACGTCACCACTGTCCCCAGGCCAAAATTATGGTCGGGGGCGCCGTCCTCAATGCGGACTACGCCCAAAAGATCGGGGCCGATTTCTACGGGAAAGACGCCCGCGAGGCGGTGAAGATTGCCGAACGGGTTTTTCAAGAGAAAAATTCACCAGCAGAAGCGGAAAATAACCTGACCGCGGGGGATTTGATTTAGACAACGGAGATCAAAAAAACATTATCGGAAGTTCCCCGGGAACGTGTTCTAATTAAAGATCCCTAAGGAAACAGATTCGTCTTTAACGGCGAATCTTCTTTTATTTTAAATAATAAAATAAACTGACAATAACGCCAACTTTCAGCAGGTAAAAGTTGCTAATTAACGAACCCTAATGGTGAAAGGCAAATAGTTTATAACCGATAAGGAGGGAGTACCATTAAAAAAAAGCAAAATTATAAGGTTATGGCCTATTTACCGGCTTGGAGCGGGAAACCCTGGACCGCCCAGGAGATCCATGGTCGCAAATTAACCCATTTACTGTTATCCTTTGCCCGGATTGATAATGAATTTAGAATCTCTGATCTTGATGTACGCATCAAAGGGGTACCCGATACCGTCTCCGCGCAGATGATTACCGAACGGACATGGGCTGAAGTTAAGCAAATCCGGAAAAAGTATCCCCACCTGAAAGTGATCGTTGCGGTCGGCGGGTGGGAAGGCGAAGGCTTTTCCGACATGGTGGCCACCGGCCCCACCCGGGAGATCTTCGTGGACAGTGTCGTGGAGTATCTTGAAAAACACCAGTTGGATGGGATCGATCTTGACTGGGAATTCCCGGTGAACGGAGCGATGGGAGTCATCAAATCCCGTCCGGCAGACCGGCAAAACTTCACCCTCCTCCTTCAACTCCTCCGGGAGAAACTGGGAAGGGACAAGGAGATCTCTTTCTGTGCCAACGGGGCTCCATGGTTCAAAGAGGTCGTTGAATTGGAAAAAGTCCATCCTTTAGTCAATTCCATTAATGTCATGGCTTATGATTTTTACGGCCCCTGGTGTGAGACGACCGGGCACCATGCCAACCTGTATCTTAACGAAAATGATCCCGCCGCGGAGGGAGGGCTTTCGGCTGATTTGGCTGTTAAACGTCTCCGGGAAGCGGGCGTCCCCGCCGGAAAAATCGTATTGGGCGTCGCTGCCTACGGCCGCGAGTTTTACCAGGTCGAACCGGGTAAGGAAGGGAACGGGTTATTCCAAAAGCACCAGGGAACGATCTGGCGCGGCGGTTCCGTTCCTTATAAACACTTGAAAAAATACTACATCAACAAAAACGGTTTTACCCGGTATTGGGACGAGGTGGCCAAAGCGCCTTTCCTCTATGACGGGACCACGTTTATTTCGTATGATGATCAAGAATCAATTGGCGAAAAGTGCCGCTATGTCAAAGAGCAGGGTTTGGCCGGGGCCATGTACTGGGAGTACTTAAGTGACGCCGATGGCGAGTTGTTGACTGTCATCGCCAACAGTTTAAATGGTTAACCAGCGTTTACTTGGTTAGCCAACATTAATACTTAACCTTACAAACGAGACGGATTCGCCGCGAAAGGCGAATCCGTTTTTGTTTTAATTAATTATAACCACATAGACATCATTCACTCTGCTTCCAACTTTAATGCCTTCATCCGTACAAAAATTTGAAGTTGTGACCAAGATACTGGCAAGCGTTTCTCCTCCATCAAAAGTAATAATACTACTACAACACCGTATAATGGGGATTTTCGCCAATTAACTTTTTTATGGGAAAATATAAACCATATATAACTCGCGAACATAATTACCAGAAACAAGATAACCTACATAAACAAAATTTTTGAATAATTGCTTTTCAATATCTTTAAGTTCAATTTTTGTCTGTAAGATAGTTATGATTACAACGAAAACCGATACAACAAGGATTAAAAACCAAATTTTGTTTTTAAGTATCCAATGCCCCTCCATTTGCAAAATCCCCCGGTAATTTTATACCGGGGGTTATAATACTTCATAAGGTTGAATTCGTTAATTAAGTTCTCATTTTACATCATATTTAACTTTTATTTCTTCTAATATCTTTATTGTAGCATTGTCCAACTTGTAACATTTAGTTTTTTTATCCTCCATTCTTTCTGTAAAAGCCTTAAGAAAATAGCCTTTAAACAAATACCCTTCTTTTATATATATTGAAATATATGTTTTTTCATTTCCTTTATAACATTCCAACAACATATCTGGATATTCATAGAATGTATGAGCAGTTTTTTTTTGTTTATTCAACATATTATTTAGCTTTTTAATGGTATCATAATCTATGTCTTGGTTATTATATCGAACATAATCATTGTGTTTGGCAATTATGAATTCCATAGTTCGGCGGCTAAGAGATACATAGCATCCTGACATTTTGCGCATTTAGTCTGTTTGCGAAGGCCCG
>NZ_JAAKDE010000030.1 GCF_013664685.1 Capillibacterium thermochitinicola | reverse complement strand
GAGCAAAAACAAATCAATGATCGAAGCAATATTGCGTATATCAGATAAGCTTATTGATAACTGAGGAATTTACACACTAATCTGGACTTGATCATTATAAATCTAGTAGTTGGCGTTATAATTATATATGTCGATATATTCCCGCCTACCGATAGTGCAAAAAGTGCCTTTGACTTGTTTCCGACTACCGACAATGTAAAAGACATCAATCCATCCCGCTCGTTACATATTGAGTGTGTCGCATTGATGTCAAGAGTGAAGTAATAAAAAACTGAAAAGCTTGTAAATAAAGGGTTTCCAGACATTTAGCCTTTCTCAAGGCCGATTTGCCGGATGTGGTAATGTCAGGAAACCCCTGGCCCATAATCCCGCGTGAAATCTTTATGCAGGTTCAGGAACAGCTTGTCAAAAGAAGATGTGTGTATAAATCATCCTTTATCGCAGATGGTTTTCTGCGGCAACTGTCAGATTGACGCCAATCGAGAAAAATTCTTGATTGGCGTATTTTTTTAAAATAGTTATTGACATATGTTAGAATAGGGGTATAATATAAGATGTAAATGACATATGTCAATTACGCTGAGTAACAGTTGAAAGGATAATCAATTCATTTAATGGATTGTAAAAATGAGGAGGACTATTATGCCCAGAGGTGACAGAACTGGTCCTTTGGGAATGGGACCATTAACTGGACGGAGGTTAGGTTTTTGTGCTGGTTCCAAAGTGCCCGGTTATTTGAACGCAAATTACAGACGAGAATTTTGGTTTGAACGACGAGGTTACAGGCGTGCATTCTGGCTTGCTGGAATGATACCCTGGTGTTTTTATCTAGCTTATCACTTATTTAATCGTAGCAAAATTAAAAGTAAGAGCTTATAAGAAAAGGAGGTGACATTATGCCAAGAGGGGACGGAACCGGGCCTCTGGGAATGGGCCCTATGACAGGGCGAGGTGCAGGCTTTTGCGCAGGTTTTGCCGTTCCGGGTTATGCAAACCCCATCGGTTGCGGATTTGGATTCGGACGGGGACGAGGCTTTAGGCGAATGTTTTATGCGACCGGTTTGCCAAGGTGGGCACGCTTTGGTGCTCAAAATGCAAGTGGGGCGTATTTAGCATCGGATGTAGATGAAAAAGAATTTCTGAAAAGGCAGGCTGAATTTCTTGAAAATCAGCTTGATGATGTAAAAAAGCGCCTCGAAGAATTAGAAGATTAGTCCTGTCGCAAAGCGAAAGGCAGGCTATCGCCTGCCTTGTTCGTGTTTTATCTAAAGGGATGGGGGCATGACTATAAATATAATGGAATATAAAACTGATTGTTTATAATGCCCCCCATTGTCAAGACACGAA
>NZ_JAAKDE010000029.1 GCF_013664685.1 Capillibacterium thermochitinicola | reverse complement strand
TCTTATACTACCACAAACACTTATTGATAACTGAGGAATTTACACACTAATCTGGACTTGATCCGAAGCATGCCCGTTACGAATGAATGTCGTAATGTATGGAATCGTTACATACTGTTAATCGCAAATTTTCTCCACTAAATAAAAACCTGGACCTACCATTCATAGATCCAGGTTTTCGTTTTCCTTAAATTTTATCTTTGTAAAACGAATATGTTCACTTACCCTAAATATCTTTCGCTTCGCCCCATAAATCATTTTGTGCCTTTTTGGCTGGTCTGTAAATATCGAAATAGTATATTAGCGAAGTAATTCCACCAAACAAAACAAAACCTATTACCCAACTCCTCTTATCTTCTGCAGACAACTTCGCTTCGGTCGCTAAATGCGTCAGCATTACAATCTGTAAAACAATTAATAACAATTTAAGCAAAACCAATAAATACCCCATTGTTTGAACAGCTCCTTAGCCTAATCAGCAAAATGAGTATGTTTGGCCAACTATTTCCAAAGTTTAAAGAGGATTTTCATTATTAGATGACCAAAAAAGCATGCTAATAATGAACATATTAAAGCTATATATACTATAGAGTCCACACCGGCAGCCTCTGCAATATAAAAACCAATGGGAACACCAAACAGCGGCCCCAACCCTCCAGACAGCCCGCCAATTAATCCCTCTTTATACCTGTATTCCTTCATTGTTCCCTCCTGAACATGATATTCTATCCCATAATATTTTTATCTTTGACTTCTTACAATCCAATTACTTATCTATTTCTCTCCAGTAATAATCCATCTTCCTTGTTCATCCAAATCCGTTTTTATTCTGGAATATTTAGAAAATGCGCGTGTAACCTCTCCATTTGCGCCGATCTGGGTTCCAAATCCGTTTTTATTCTGGAATATTTAGAAAATAGCTTGTCTATCTCTTCCTTTGAAAAAAACGAATGCGGCAGTCCTTTTTCTGGTCCAATCAATGGGATACAAGTGCCATCTTCCAAAGTCTCATGTTCAGCCATTATTGCCCAGTTCTTTATGCATTCCTCATCCGGCAATGATATAAACACTTTTCCCTTTTTCATCAGTGCATCATAAATCTTATTTAAAAGGGCAATTACCTTTTTCTTTTCTCCATGATAGAGAGCAGCATGGGATATAATTAGACCATAAGTATTTAGCGGATATTTATATTCGAACATATCAGCCAAAATAAATTTTCCTTGGTTATCAAGCAAATCTTTTGTCATCATTATTGCTGATTCGCTGGAATCAAGCCCAACTGTTTTAAAGCCTTTCTCTTGAAGGTACTTCAGATATTTACCCTGTCCACATCCAATATCTAATGCCAATTTGACTGGAAATGTTGAGCTTTCGATAAATGACATAAAGGAGGGGTTAATATCATCTTTAAGAGAAGCCCAAGCTTGTCCCCCCGCCAAATATTCTTTATAGATATTATCCCAAACAGTTCCTGACATTTTCTTCCCCCATCCTTCCTTGCCGGCCACGGATGGCCGGCTTCCCGGCGACCTATGTAATCTAACGTCTGCCGATTACCGACGGCCATGGACCTTAAAGCGCAGACCGGGCCTTAGTGCGATGCCATTTGAAATGATTTTTTACAATTAAGAAGAGGGAATAGTAGCCAACAATAGCCAGAGGATAATCGGGAACGTAACCAATTAATAATTGTAAGGTTCCAACCCATACTGCAAATAAAGTCAAGGCGTTGAAAAGATTCTTATTTACATCGGGATATTGGATTGACAATAATCCTAAGATTACTATTGTTGTTGGACATGGCATAAGCCCAAAAAATGAAAACAATAGATCCTTTGGTAAAAAAACAAACCCGTGTCCATAAATGTATGTCGGATACCAGAAACCAAATGCGACAAGTGGAATTATTAAAAAACGCCATTTGCTGCTCTTTGTAAAATTATAATTGGTTTTGGGGTTTTTGGTCTCCCGAATCCAATTAAGCAAAATATATGTGAGCAGAAGAGGCATAATTCCCCAAAACACTATACTCTGGATACCTATCTCTTGATAAAATCGATAGAACATATATATTCCTACGTATAAAAGTATCCATGAATAATTTACGGTAAACCAAAGACTAAAATAGTTTTTGCTTTTCTTCTTACCAATAAAAAGGGAACAAATGAGTAAAAAAGCTACAATATGAAAAACAGGAGCCAAGTAGGCGCCGATCCCTGTTTGATACTCGATTTGGATTTTATTAAACGCTCTACCGAAATCAGCAGGACTAAATCCGGTCACCAACTCTTCCTCCCATCAAAAATAAACTTTCACCGCAAGTCTGATAACGCCTGCCGATTGCCGACGGCCATGGATTTAAGTTTCATCAAGTTTTTTTTATAGTCATTTGCTTACTTTTTTGGCCATATAAATATCAGGTTTCCCTATACCATTTGCGTCTGGCATTACCCCTACAATAATAAAGCCCATTTTTTGGTAAAATGTAAAGGGGTGCCTTTTCAAATTCCTAATATTGGCTATCTTTTCATAAAGATTTTCATATAAATCGGTATTTGAGAGGGACGTAGAATTATCCTCATCATCAGTTCCTAACCAAATTGTCAATCCACCACGTTCTTTAACCTTCTCTTCTAAATCGTTTACCAAGGCTTTTCCAATACCTCGGCCCCTATACTCTTCCTTAACCACAAGCGGATGCAACTCCCATACATTCCCATTATACATGCTTATTCCGCCAATCCATCCCAGAACAACATTGTCATGGTTTATTGCAATTCGACTGATCTTATCTTCTCCAATTGACGCATACACTTCATCCCGTGCCAGTTCGATAGTCGGCCAAGCTGGAGATATATCCTTAAAACTTTCATACAAAAGTACAGCAGTTTGTTCGATCAATTCCTTGTTTTCTCTTTTTAAATCAATGATTTTCAATGTTCTCACCCACATTGTTATGTTGCATCTTATCTAGCATTTGCAAATCAACTTGTTTATACTGGATTTTTGTATTTTTTTATTTAGTAGGATTCTAATATTAAATCCTGATTTCCCATAACTTAACCTATACCAAAAGTAGTTTATGTACTCAACTATTCCGAAGATAAATATTCCAATGGCAATTATTAAGTCTTTATTGTTGCTTTTAATAATAGGCATTATGATAATTATCGCCACTGCTAGAACTATGTTTAATTGCCTAACAAAACTAAGGATTCCTATCGCCTTCCGGCTAAGGCTTTTTCTCTTAATTAACAATATATATCTATAAAACCAATACATGCTTCCTTGCAATAAGATAATTGCGAGATAAGAAAATGATAGTAAACAAGCCATTCCTAGATTTAACAATCTAAATAAAATAACAAATGTAATTAGGGCTGCAAATTCACCTATTGCCAGGTTTAACAACCGTTTCTCTATCTTCTTCAATTTATCACCCCAATGACTGCAAGGGCAGAGTGATTATTCTAAACATTTCCTCTTTTTCCTTAAATAGTATCATGTTTTCTAAGTCATGACAAGCGGTCGACGCCAAGTTGCCGGCCGCTTTCCAGCAGGGCGTCAACGGTACCATTTTCATACATATCGATCTGGTAATACCTTCCGATATTCTCGACGGCCTTTTGGGCAATTTTGTCAGGGAAGATATGGATGTGAACATCAAAAATTTTATATTTATTAATCAAATAGCATCATTATCCTTTTATCCACATTTTTTCAAAGCTTTCCGGCAAAACCTATATGGTCAATCTCTTCATTTTTCTATTTCCTACCCCGGCTCATGACCAACTTTGTCAGTTACTTTTTATCCCTGTAATAATCTAACACTTTAAGAGCAAATCTGCTTGATACGGTTGCTGGTCCTCCACCCATTTCTATCCCTACCTCAATAGCTTCAATTATTTGCTCTTCAGTTGCTCCTGAGTCCAAGGCTTGCTTGATGTGCCATTCAAGGCAAGACTCGCAATTCATTATTATTGAGATGCCAATCGCGATTAATTCCTTATATTTTTTCTCTAGTGCACCGTCGGAATAAGTCTTTTGTTCCATGTCGACAAAGGAACGATAAACTTTTGATTTGTTCATGAAATATGAATGAGCTCTTTTTCTGTCGTCAATAATCTTTTCGATTTTTTCGCGATCTTTATCATCCATTAATTATGTCTCCCTCTCCAATTATCATTTTTCTCTCCTTAAGCATATTAACCATTCTCTAGCAATCTCTATTCCCCTCCCATTTAAAGCGAACTTTGCCATAAGCTGCAATCAACAAAAACAAACCCGTGCCTATTTTTATAGCTCCGGGTTTTATAGATTAAACCAACCTTATCCCAAACAAAGCAAAAACCAGCAAAGTTATATTCCCAATGTTTCAACCAAATAATAGCATCAAGCCAATGCCCATAGAAAAACTAATGTAAATCTTTAAGCCGGAGGTAGGAATAACCTACTTTTTGGGGAAAAAAAGAGTCATGTTTCAGATCGGCCACCCCGGTCTTGGCTTGGCTTTATTTTCGGCAAACTTAACTCTATTTTATTTTAAAATATAAGGAGGAGCAAAGTGACACAAGAATTAGTGTTAATTCTCGACTTCGGCGGACAGTATACGCAACTGATCGCCCGCCGCATCCGCGAACTGCAAGTTTATTGTGAAATTGTCCCCTACAATGCAACCTATGAACAGATCCAAAAGATCAATCCCCGGGCCCTGATCTTCTCGGGCGGAGCCAGGAGTGTCTATGAACCCGGTGCCCCGGCGGTCGATCCCCGCCTTTACCAGATGGGTCTACCGATCCTCGGCATCTGTTACGGCATGCAATTGATGGCAAAAGATCTGGGTGGCGTGGTCGAGGCCACGGAGAAGCGCGAATACGGCAAAACGGCTTTATTGGTCAAAGAGGAAAACCAACTCTTTGCCGGCTTGCCCCAAGAGATGACCGTCTGGATGAGCCACGGCGACCTTGTCAAAGAGGTCCCTCCCGGCTTTACGGTAACCGCCACCACCGACAATACCCCCATCGCCGCCATGGGCAATCCGGAGGCCAACCTTTATGCCGTCCAGTTTCATCCGGAAGTCGTCCATACCACGCAGGGAAAGGTACTTCTCGCCAACTTCCTCTTTAAAGTGGCTGCCTTGTCCGGGACCTGGACAATGGAATCCTTTATTGAAAACACGGTTGCCCAAATCCGGCAAACCGTCGGGGAAAACGAACAGGCGGTTTGTGCGCTTTCCGGCGGGGTTGACAGTTCGGTCGCGGCTGTTTTAGTCCATCAAGCCATCGGTGACCGTTTAACCTGCATCTTCGTTGACCATGGGCTGCTCCGCAAGAACGAGGCCGAACAAGTGATGGCGACCTTGACCCGGATCTTTAAGATGAAAATCATCAAGGTGGACGCTGCCGAGGAATTTTTGGAAAAACTGGCCGGCGTGCGGGATCCGGAACAGAAACGCAAAATTATCGGCGCCGAATTCATCCGGGTCTTTGAACGTGAAGCCGCCAAACTTGGGAAAATTGACTATCTGGTGCAGGGTACGGTCTACCCCGACGTGATCGAGAGCGGCACGGCGACCGCGTCCGTCATTAAATCCCACCATAATGTGGGCGGCCTCCCCGAAGATTTACAATTCAAATTGATCGAGCCATTGAAATTCCTGTTCAAGGATGAAGTCCGCCGGCTGGGCAGTGAATTGCGGATCCCCGAGGAGCTGCTGTGGCGTCATCCCTTCCCCGGACCGGGCCTGGCCATCCGGATTCTGGGCGAAGTCACCCGGGAAAAACTGGCCATCCTGCGGGAAGCCGATGCAATCTTTATTGAGGAGATCAAAAAGGCCGGCCTTTACCGGGAGATCTGGCAAGCCTTTCCCGTCTTGCTCGATCTCCGCACGGTCGGCGTGATGGGCGACCAACGGACTTACGCCTACCCCATTGCGCTGCGCGCCATCACCAGCGATGACGGCATGACGGCCGACTGGTACCGTTTCCCCCATGAGGTACTGGCCCGGATCGCCAACCGGATCGTCAACGAAGTCCCCCATGTCAACCGGGTGGTTTATGACGTTACCACCAAACCGCCCGCCACGATTGAGTGGGAATAAAGTCCAATGACGTCCCAGGGGAAAAGCTTGACCACCTTTACCCAACGGTTTTCGGGGTCAAGCTTTTCCCTAAGCTCCCCCTTTCCCTTTTCACTCCCCTTTATCTTCGACTACAGCAATGGCGTCAATTTCAATCAGACATAATGGATTAGCAAGACCGGCCACTTTGAACGATCAGAAGCCGGCGAGGACGAAGAAAATCTTTCCAGGAAAGGCAGGAATTTTTCGTTGGGGCGCGAATTTTTATAAGCGAAAGGTTAAACGTTTAACTAAAGGTGGCCATTGCATGCGGGTAACAATCAAAGATATCGCGAAAAAGGCCGGGGTTTCGATTGCTACGGTTTCTTATGTGATTAACAACACCAAGCCGATTAGCCCGGAGACCCGCGCAAAAGTGTTACAAGCGGTCAAAGAGATGAATTACCAGCCCAACTTTAACGCGCGGGGCCTGGTCAACTACCGGACCAACCTGATTGGGGTGTTGATTCCCTACTGGGACCAGGATGCGAAACAGGGTCTAATGTTTGATAATCCCTTTTACAGTGAACTGGTGCGGGGGGTTGAAGTGGTTACTTCCCAGCACCATTACCATATTTTACTGATGGGACTGGGCGACCGGCCGCAGGCGGTCAGGGATCTGGTCCAACAGCGCGATCTGGACGGCTTAATTGTCGTTGGTGCTTACGAAGAATTGGTTACCTGTTTGGCCCAGATCAACATCCCGGTGGTCCTGGTCGACTCCTATGTAGAGGACAGCCGGTTTTGTACTGTCCGGATCGATGATGAATACGGCGGCTATCTTGCCACCCAACACCTGTTGGCCATGGGACACGAAAAGATTGGTTTTCTGACCGGTGAGTTGTTTCCCCAGGGAGTTGCCGAGCGGCGTTTTCAAGGGTATAAAAAAGCCTTAGCCGAACGGGGCTTAACAGTCAACCGCAAGTATGTTTACGAAACGAAGATTTCGACGCAGGGAGGCTACGAAGGGATCAGCCGTTTGCTCCAACAAGCACCCGAGATCACGGGCCTCTTTTCCATGGCCGATATTATGACGATTGGGGTTTTAAAACGCTTGCGGGAGACCAAGTGTCAGGTCCCCGCCGATTTGTCCATTGTCAGTTTTGACGGTGTCCTTTACCCCGAATTTCTCAAGCCGGCCCTCACCACCGTTGACCAGGATATCTTCGCCAAAGGGCGGATTGCCGCCACCTTGTTAATCAAACTGATTTTTGGGGAGGAAGTCGCCGCCTCTCAAGTGGTTCTTCCGGTTACTCTTGTGATGCGGGAATCGGTTAAAACATTGAGATCTTGAATGAAGGGATCACATAAAGGGTTCTCTGAATCATCAGGAAAGAATTTTTTGCCATTAAGATTAAACGTTTAACCATGATCTTAGACTTTGCCTTTAAATTAATTAAATATGGAATTAGTAAGTTATACTGCGCCGAGCTGTTCAGCGGGGAGGAGGTGAGCCGGCACTCGTTGGCTGCGAGGAAGCCAAAGAAGCGGTGAGGAGAATCGTCATTCGTGAGAAAGCGAAAAAGAGCGGTACAGGAGGTTTGACATGAAAAGACGGGTCGTAGTGATACTCTGCGTGTTACTCATGCTTGCGATGGAAAGTTTAGTGGCTGCCGACATTGACAACCTGCTGGTGGTGCTGCCAGGGACGATCCAAGGGGCTCTGGGTGGCGCGGATTGGGCGCCGGGGGACCGGATCACGCAGATGCAGCCCAAGGGGAATGGGGTATACGAATTTATTGCCGTCTTGCCCAAGGGGTACTGGGAGTACAAAGTGGCGATTAACGGCAGTTGGAGCGAGAACTATGGTTTGAACGGGGTGCCTCACGGACCCAACATTCCACTGGTTGTGCCGGAGGATAACTACCAAGTCCGTTTTGTCTTTGATTATAAAACCAAGGAGATTTTGGATTCGATCAATAGCGGGATCAAGCCTTATCCGACCCCGCAACAGATCCGGATTATCGGATTGAACATTAAGGACAATTTGATGAAGCCGGTCGGAGACGACCTTTACGAGTTGAAGGTCCGGGTCCCCAGAGGCCTTCACAGCTATCGGGTCCAGTATGACGGTTCGGACCAAATGATCTACGGTTACCGCGGTCAGCGGCAGGGCGAAGGGATTCCGTTGGTCCTGACGCAGGCGCAGGAGGTTACTTTCTACCATGACCTGGCGACGAATACGACCTGGGATTCGGTGAACTACATCCCGGTCGAGGCGGAGCGGATCCCAACCATTAAGGGCGAAGGCTTTGCAGACGTAGCGATGGAAGATAACGACAAGGACAATATTTACCGCGGCCAGGTTCGCCTGCCCGCCGGAAAGCGGAAGTATACTTTTAATATCTATATGGGTGCTGAATTGGTTGGGACCAAAACGATTCACTTCAATGAAGTTGCCGGCAATTATCCGGTCACTTTAACCTATGACCTGCGCACCAAGGAACTTTCTTGCGATTACATTGAAACCCTGGCAGGCTTGGACGGGAAGGTTGTAGCCGCAAGTTTGTACTATAATTCGCGGGATCACCAGTACAAGACCCCCTTTGGGGCGGTGCCGCAGGGAACCGAGGTGACCTTCACCCTTTCCGCGAAGGCCAATGACCTGGAGAGGGCGCGGATCGTTATTGCCAAAGAAAAGATCCACGGAAACCGGGAGAAGATCGAGTATCTGGAGCAAGTGAAATACCCCATGCAAAAGGTGGGATTGTCGACGGACAAGTCGCGGGAATTATGGCAGGTTACGGTCCGTTTTACCGACATGAGTGTCTACGGCTATTATTTCGAAGCCGTGGACGGCAAGGAAACTGTGGTGTATGCCAATAATACCCAGCCGATTAACATTGTGAACAACCGGATCCTCGGGACCGGCGGGGTGGGGAGCGCCTATGTGGCGGGTGATGACCGGATCATCTGGTTTAAACAGACGGTCTATGACCCAGAGTACCAGACGCCCGACTGGGCCAAGGATGCGGTGATCTACTATATCTTCCCCGAACGGTTCAAAAACGGGGATAAGGCTAATGATCCCGTCCCGGGGGTCACCAAATTCTACGGCAACAGAGATATTGAGTTCCACAAAAATTGGCTGGATAAACCGTGGGTTCCGGGGAATGCCGACGGGAACACCACCGACGATGACGAATGGTGCAATGATTTCTTCGGTGGTGACCTGGCCGGGATCCGGCAAAAGCTGGATTACCTCAAAGACCTCGGCATCAACACAATCTACTTAAATCCGATCTTTGAAGCGCCCAGCAATCACAAGTACGATACCGCCGATTACCACCGGATCGATGATAATTTCGGGACCGAAGAAGAGTTTGCCGCACTAGTAGCGGAGGCGAAGGCGCGCGGGATCCGGATCATCCTTGATACTTCGCTTAACCATTCCGGTTCCGACTCCATTTACATGGACCGTTACGGCAAATACAGCACCGACGGCGCTTTTGAGAAGGAAAAGATCAACAAGAACTCGCCCTACTATGACTGGTATGAGTTTGTCGAGGGCGCGACCAATCCGGACCAAGCATATCAGCAATGGGCCAACCCCACCTTGGCCAATCTAAAGGAGAGCGACAGTTACAAAAACTTCGCCTACCGCGATGAGGACTCGGTGACCAAATATTGGCTGAAGAAAGGGATTGGCGGGTGGCGGATGGACGTGACCCCGTGGGTTACCGATGAGTTCTGGCGGGAATGGCGGCGTGAGGTTAAAGCGACCAACCCGGATGCCATTACGATCGCTGAAACCTGGTTTGACGCCTCCAAATACTTCCTGGGTGATATGTTTGATTCGACCATGAACTATATCTTCCGCCAGGCCATGCTCGATTACGCTAACGGCCAACGGGCCCAGGAGACCCTTAATGTCCTGGAGATGACCCGCGAACACTATCCACCGCAGGCCTATTACGCGCTGATGAACCTGATCTCCAGCCATGATGTACCGCGGGCCCTCTTTGAGTATGGCTATAAGGACGAAGGAGAGAGCCCGGACGTCATCGAATTGGCGAAGCGGAAACTAAAACTAACCGTCTTCTTCCAGATGACCTACCCCGGCGCCCCGGCCATCTATTATGGGGACGAAGTGGGGGTCACCGGCGGTGAGGATCCGTTCAACCGTGGCACCTACCCGTGGAAGGAAGATGGCGGTAATCCCGACGAAGAACTTCTGGCCGAAGTCAAGCGTTTGGTTGCGCTGCGGAATAAGTATGCAGTCTTGCGTCGAGGCAGCGTGGAGCCCATCTATGTCGACAACCATGTGATCGTTTTCTGGCGGGAGGATCAAGACCAGGTTGCTGTGGTTGCGGTCAGCAACGCCCCCACTGCGCAGCAGGTTAAGCTTGACCTGCAAGAGTTGAAGCTGCCGGCCACATTTGTTGATGCGCTAAACGGGGAAGAGCTGACGGCGCGGAACGGGGTCTTGACCCTGACGGTGCCGCCATATTACGGCCGGGTTCTGATTGCGAAAAAATAAAGGTTTGGCATGCGGTAATGGGAAAAGGTCCGGAAAGCATAATTTTCCGGACCTTTTTTGGTGGAGAGTATCGGTGCTCGGCATTTGCCACCAAGGAGGCGGCCCGTTGTATCTGATGTTCGACTGTACTTCCCTTTTCTATTTGATAGTTCAAGAATATGACGTATAAAATTAAGGTGAAAAATTAAATTGTAAATCCCAACAAGATGATTAAATTATTTCGGTTCATAACCGTCATATCTATACTTTTATACCCTACCCCAAAAGTCCAGTCACCCGCATACATGCCTAGTCTAATCCCCACATCATGTATTAATGATTCGATTCCCCACATTATTCTATGTTCCCCAGACAGAATCGCTCTATTATGCAAAGCGTTATAAATATCCATGCATATAACAGTGTTGTTGTTTATGCGATATGAAATACTTGGCCGGAAATTGTTTATACTTTGATATAAAAACCCTATTCTCAGCTGATCTGTTAAATTATATAAACCACACAGGTCAATCTGTTCATCAGTAAAGCCGTTGCTATGTACCTCATATCGTCCGTTTATGCCAACTGAAGTCTTTCGATTTATTTTTCTTGCTAACGATACTACATACCATTCTTCAAGCACATTCCAACTTCTAAGCCTTGTAATATATGAAAACCCTGCTGAGATGTTATTGAAATTTTTATTGAAAGCAAAGAAAGACCTATACCCCATTTGATCTTTCTCGTTAACGGTTAAGGTAAAATGAATGTATTCGCCGTCTATCTGAGTTAGCCCAGCTGGATTCCAATAAACAGCTTCCACACTATCAGCTAAGCTGATAAAAGCACCACCCATTCCAAGAGGCCTACTACCTACACAGCCCTGTGCAGGAATTGACACCATCAGCAGAAGTTTACAAAGGACGTCGATGATTATCGCTTTCTTCATTTTATTAGAGCCTCTTTTCTACTTTAACCCTTCTCTAAATAAATTATCCTGCTTTGTTCAACCTTTATCTTTCTCGGCAAATTGCAGATCGCGTTATCTTCATGATTACCTATTCGACATCATGAATCGACTTTCCGCGCCCTGAAGCGCATTGCCGATAACGTTTAATAGACGACTATTACATATAAATTCCATGTTAAATATAATAACCTAATAAGGTTCATAATTTATATCAGTCAGTTTCCTCCGACTCACATGTTTATATTTTTCTGTCGTCTTTAACGACGCATGGCCTAATATGCTTGAATATATCTAAGATCGGTTCCTCCTTCCAACAAATGAAGTTCGTAACGCATGAAAAAGTGACTCTTAGCCGATTTGTAATACTACAAATCGTTACCATTCTTATACACCCTAGTTAAATATTATCATTTCATTTCGGCACTAACCTTTATTTTCCTGCCTTTTATGTCAATTATGTATCTCAAATTAAAAATCCTGGCCGCTCTTCCATCGCTCCAGGCGATCAAGTCCAGATTAGTGTG
>NZ_JAAKDE010000028.1 GCF_013664685.1 Capillibacterium thermochitinicola | reverse complement strand
AGGAGGATCAGAAATGGCAAAGCAAAAATTTGAGCGGACGAAACCGCACGCGAACATTGGGACCATTGGCCACGTTGACCATGGTAAGACCACGACGACGGCGGCGATCACGTTGGTGCTGGGTAAAGTCGGGAAGGCCCAAATCATGTCCTTCGACCAGATTGACAAGGCGCCGGAAGAGAAAGAGCGTGGGATCACGATCAACACCTCGCACGTGGAGTACGAGACGGATAAGCGGCACTATGCGCACGTGGACTGCCCGGGTCACGCCGACTATGTGAAGAACATGATCACTGGTGCGGCGCAGATGGACGGGGCGATCCTGGTTGTTTCGGCGGCGGACGGTCCGATGCCGCAGACCCGCGAGCACATTCTGTTGGCGCGTCAGGTTGGCGTGCCCCACATTATCGTGTGGCTGAACAAAGTGGACATGGTGGATGACGAGGAATTATTGGAACTGGTTGAGATGGAAGTTCGGGACCTGCTTTCGAAGTACGAATTTCCCGGCGACGAGATTCCGGTGGTCAGAGGTTCCGGCTTAAAGGCTTTGGAATGCGGTTGCGGCAGCCGGGACTGCGAGTGGTGCGGCAAGATTTGGGAACTGATGGATGCGGTGGACAGCTACCTACCGGATCCGCAGCGTGATCTTGACAAGCCCTTCCTGATGCCGGTGGAAGACGTCTTCACCATTACCGGGCGCGGGACGGTGGCGACGGGCCGTGTGGAGCGGGGTACCGTGAAGGTCGGCGACGAAGTGCAGATCGTCGGGTTGCGGGACGAGATCAAAAAGACCGTGGTGACCGGGGTCGAGATGTTCCGGAAGGTTCTGGACGTGGCGGAAGCCGGGGACAACGTTGGTCTGTTGCTCCGTGGTGTTGACCGGGACGAGATCGAACGGGGTCAAGTCTTGGCCAAGCCGAACACGATTACTCCGCACACCAAATTCGAGGGTCAGGTTTACGTGTTGACCAAGGAAGAGGGCGGACGTCATACGCCGTTCTTCAACGGATACCGTCCGCAGTTCTACTTCCGGACGACCGACGTGACCGGTGTGGCCAAGCTGCCTGAGGGCGTGGAGATGGTGATGCCGGGCGACAACATCACGATGACGATCGAACTGATCAGCCCGATTGCGATGGAAGAGGGATTGCGTTTTGCGATCCGTGAAGGCGGCCGGACCGTCGGGGCCGGGGTTGTGACCAAGATTCTTGAGTAA
>NZ_JAAKDE010000027.1 GCF_013664685.1 Capillibacterium thermochitinicola | reverse complement strand
CTTTTCAGCAGTGGTAGTAATCCAACAATAATTGCTTTAAAAGCTATAAATAAACAAAGTGCAGTTTGACGGTAAGTTCGACGGGAAGTTCGCTAATGTGAGGTTCAAAAATCTACAGTGTCTTGACACTATCAATAATTGAGGGCCTCTTTACGAAGGAGGTGTTTTTTATATACAATAAGCTATAAAGCAACCGCGGGTGAGATTGGAGACGCGCAGAACCATCTGTAATCGAGGAGGTATAGCGGATGAATACTTTAGTGGCGGTGTCGATTGCACCTTTTGGTATTGGGGATGAACTAGCCGCTGCCGTGGCGGAAGCGGTGAAAGTAATCCGGGCGTCGGGGTTGCCGAACCGTACCACTTCAATGTTTACGGAGATTGAAGGCCCCTGGGATGAGGTGATGCAGGTGGTGAAAGAGGCCACTTTCGTACTGGCCCGAAAAGGGATCCGTACGCAAGTGGTGCTGAAGGCCGATGTGCGCCCGGGGTATACCAACATGATAACGACCAAAGTCGATAAAATCAACAAACTGTTAGGAAGAGAAGATGAGCATCCGCAAGGGTGAAGTGTCACGCACTCACGGCACCACCTGTTGGAGAGGGATACTTGACAAACGAAAAAGGGAAATTTAAAATAGTAATAAAGCAAATTTGAATAACCGGTCAGTCAAGGAGTCGAGTTGATTGCTGAAAACTGAGCAACAACAAGCAAGAGAACGAATTTTGGACGCTTCAGTCCAGTTGTTTTCGCAAAAAGGATATGATGGGACGCGGGTCAGTGAAATTGCGGAAGCTGCCAATGTCACGAAGGCGTTGATCTATTATTATTTCAAGAGTAAAGAAGATATTTTGGATCATTTGGTCCGTTTTCTCTTGGATAATGCTACCGCGATGACCATGGATTTTATCCATACCAATATTGTCCAGATGATTAAGGACGGCCGCCTGGATATTTTACCCGACCGTTTACACTTTAACGATAATGCCGCTATCCGGTGTTTTTTGGAGAATGTCCAAGTTTACTTTGAAAAGGTACTTGATTATTTGTTGCAATACCGCCATATTTTACGCATCTTTATGCTTGAGTCCCTGAAGGACAGCAAGCATAACACCAAACTTTTCCGGCTCATGGATTTTTTTGGGGATAGTGAGAAGAATCTGTTGTTGAAAACAATCTCAGCTGCGGATCAGGATTTCAACTATACCCCTGAGTTGTTGGTCTTTAAGTTTTTTTATGCAATCTGTCCCATCGTCAGTTTTGCGGTTTATTATGACGATTACCAAAAGATGAGTAACTTCAGTGACGACCAACTGCGGACGGCTTTTCTCCAGTCTTCCCGGATTATTTTTGGCTCATTAGTCTCCGGACAGGATATTTTGTTGAAAAACAACCAATTGGAAAAGGATTTATCCCACCGGTAATTGGTAAGCTTGGCGGTGAATATAAATTATATAAATTTTTTTCGACGGTCCTGACCGGACGGTCAGTCAAACCGCAACTGTTTTGCGGATGAAGCCAAAAATACAAATTGAAAAGGGGGATTATCGGTGATGATTGGGCAAAAACTGGCGGTAAAACTGCTCATGGGTTATCTGGCGGATAAACCCATGGAAAAGCTCCCCAGAATGTTTTCGCTCGCGGAAAAGCTTGACCGGAGGAATCTGCACGCGTCGCAGATTCAAGCGGTAAAAAAAGCCTTGCTGGATGAGGGGAGCAATTGGCGGTTGCTGGTGGAGAACCTCTTTCGTGAGGTAGACCTCCGCTTGATCCAGAAGCTGGTGGAATCATTTATTGTTAATGCTAATTTACTGGGGGGAGCGCGGGCGCAGGCGGCGGCCGAAAAACACGACTGTAATATACCATGGGCGATTTTGATGGATCCGACCAGTGCCTGCAATCTTTCCTGTGTCGGCTGCTGGGCGGCGGAGTACGGCTCAAACCACAATTTATCCTACGAAATGCTTGATTCCATCTGCCGCCAGGGGAAAGAACTCGGCGTCTATTTCTATATCTTCTCCGGAGGCGAACCGCTGGTCCGTTGGAAGGACTTGATTAAGCTGTGTGCCGCCCACCAGGATTGTTACTTCTTTGCTTTTACCAATGGCACCTTGGTCAATGAAGAGTTATGTCAGGAACTGTTACGGGTGGGCAATTTTGCGCTGGCTTTTTCGATTGAAGGGGATGAAGAGGCCACCGATCTGCGGCGCGGGAAAGGGACCTACCGGAAGGTCATCGCGGCCATGGAGTTGATGCGCAAACATAAACTTATCTTCGGCTACTCCACATGTTACCACCGGTATAACACGGAGAGTGTTGGTTCCGATGAATTTATTGATGACATGATTGCCCGGGGTTGCCGCTTCGCTTGGAACTTTACCTATATGCCGGTGGGCAAGGGGGCCAAGCCCGATCTGATTGCCACGCCAGAGCAACGGGCTTATATGTACCGGCGCGCCCGCGAAATCCGGGAGACCAAGCCCATCTTCTACATGGATTTCTGGAATGACGGTGAGTATGTAAACGGGTGCATTGCCGGCGGCCGGTGTTATCTCCATATTAACGCAGCCGGTGACGTCGAACCCTGTGCTTTTATTCATTATTCCAATGTTAATATCCACGATGTTACACTCTTGGAAGCTTTGAAAGCGCCCCTTTTTCAGGCTTACCGCCGGCGACAACCCTTCAACCCGAATCATCTGCGCCCTTGTCCGCTCCTGGATAATCCCGATGCTTTGCGGGCGATGGTGAAGGAGTCGGGGGCCAAGTCCACTGATATGCTTGCCCCGGAGGATGTGGATGATTTATGTGCGAAGACGGAATCGGCAGCCGCCCAGTGGGCACCGGTGGCCGATCAATTGTGGGCGGAATCCCAGGCCAAGCATGACGAGTTGTCCGCCGGATAACCTTGGCCGGTTTTCTGTACGGTTCATACTATCAGGAAAAGGAAAACTTGCCGGGAGGAAACTCCGGGCAAGTTTTCTTTTATGCGCTTGCTATGGAGTGGCTGTTTAATGTCTAACTCAGTGTAAACTCGTTCACGGCTTGCCTTAGGTTAAAGGCGATTGTTCGTAAATTATCGGCCAGCGTGGTAACATGCTCCATGGCGGCGCTCTGTTCTTCCGTGACGGCAGAGACCTCTTCCGTACTGGCCAAGTTTTGTTCACTAATGGCCGAGATGGCAGTGATCGCATCGGTTGCTTTGACGTTCAGGGCGGCCATTTGTTCGGTGGATTTGGCGATGCGGCTGATTTCGTCGATGGTCTTGATCAGGGTCTTACTAATTTCCTCGAAAGTGATTACGGCTTTCTCTACCAAGTCTTTGCTGGCCGCGACCCTTGCGATCTCTTCCTGCATGGCCTGGACCGTCCGGTCCGTGTGCGTTCGCATTTCGTCAATTAGTTCCGTGATCGAACGGGCCGATTGCTTTGTACGTTCGGCCAGCTTTCCAACTTCGGTCGCGACAATCGAAAAGCCTTTTCCGTGTTCTCCCGCTCGGGCGGCCTCGATCGCGGCGTTCAAAGCCAACAGACTGGTCTGCTCCGCAATCCCTTCGATGATTGAGGTTATGCCGTTGATTTCTTCTGAAGAACGAAGTAACATGTTGATGGCGTTTGTCACTTCATGGGTTGAAGCATAAAGAGCGCCAATCACTACCGCCACGTTGCTGGAGACCGCCCGTCCAAGTTCGGCCGTTTGGGCAACCTCGCTGGAAGCATCGCTAATCCTTTGCGAATCCCGGGTGACTTGTACCACCATATCCGACAGTTCTTGAATGGAACTGATTGCTTCGGTTATTTGCCGGACCTGCTCCGAAGAGGCGGCAGCAAGTTCATTGGTGGCTTTTGCTACTTCCGATGCTAAGTTGTTGGTTTCCGCGGAGATTGTGTTCAGTTTTGCGCTGGCATGATCCAGAGTGAGGGACTGATTATTGATGTTGGTGACCAGACTGCGCAGCTCGGCAATGGCTTTGTTGAGCCCATTAATGGCGGCGGCCGTTTCCCGTGAACCGGGGGCAATGATGAGATCTTCGCTCAGGTCACCAGTTTCAAGGGATTTAACTCTGCGGACCATTTTTTTCAGGGGGGCGTAAATCGAGTAGGCAATCAGGAGACTGATCAGGGATATACAGACAATACCACTGCTTACCAACCGTAGATTAGATTTCCTTAGGTTGGTGGCAAAACTTTCGCTGTCCAAGTATAAATTATAATTAATGCTGGCGGTGGTATTACGAATAAACCGCAAGGCGTTGTGTAAATTATCCACTTCACGGCTGAGGGCGTGATAATTCTGGGGACTTACCGGTTGATCCATAATTGCTCTAATGTTGGCGAAGGTCTCGTCCAATTGTTTGCTGGTCGTGTCATCAATGTTTTTCCGGGCTTTTATTTTGTTGAACAATACATTCAGGTTGAGCGGAGAGGAGGAAACGCCTAAAGATTCACCAGACAGCAATGCCAGATACTGGCCGCGAATGCTGAACCTCCTTGTGTGCAGTGGGTTAAAACTCGCGCTGGCAAGTTCGAGTTGGAGTTTATTGGTCGTAAACAACCCGGTGAAAACTTGTCAAAGACGACCAGGGACCTACCGCATCCATTTTTTAAAATCGGTAAAAGGATGTTATTCTTTAGTAGGAATAGCAAGAAAAGGGGGGTGGGCATGGGGCAAGCCGGAACCCGGTTTTTTGGCCTTTCAATGACAAAGCTACCTCTTTGTGCTATAATGTTTCCATCATCATAACATCAGTACAGCCGGCCATAACGGGGAGGAGCCGTTTTACGGAGATGATTCCGGAGGCGGAAAAGATGGCGCCGGAGCCAAAAGGAAGGAGAGGTGGGCGCCGTTTTTATGTTTGTGGCGAAGCGCCAATGTCAGCAGGGAGCAGACAACACGGAATATTAAGCGGTTGGAAACGGAGGACCTAGATGTTTAAACAGTTATTCAGTTGTATTGGTGAGTACAAAAAAGAATCGCTTTTGGCCCCGCTTACGGTCACCGGCGAGGTGATGCTGGAGGTTTTAATCCCGCTCATTATGGCGGATCTGATTGACAAGGGGATTGTTTTGGGGCGGATGGATGTGATATTGCGACTCGGTGGTATCCTGGTGGTCGCCGTGTTGATCTCCTTGGCTTTTGGGGTTTTGGCTGGTTTATATGCCTCCCGGGCTTCTGCCGGTTTTGCGGCGAATCTACGGAAGAGAATGTACTATGCGGTCCAGGATTTTTCCTTTTCCAACATCGACCGTTTTTCCACGGCCAGTTTGGTCACGCGGTTAACCACGGATGTGACCCACGTCGAGCATGCTTACCAAATGGTGATTCGGGTTGCCGTCCGCAGTCCGATGATGCTACTCTTTTCGCTCTTGATGTCTTTCCGCGTCAACCCCGGCCTTTCCCTAATTTTCCTGGTGGTGATCCCCTTTTTAGGCTTAGGTCTTTACCTGATTGCGCGGCGGGCTTTCCCCATTTTTCACCGGGTCTTCCGGGCTTATGACCGGTTAAACCGAGTGGTTCAGGAAAACTTGCGCGGGATCAGGGTGGTCAAATCCTTCGTCCGGGAGGAACACGAGACGAGAAAGTTCAGGGCGGTTTCGCAGCAGATTCATGATGATTTTATTCTGGCCGAAAAGATCCTCGCCTTGAATGCTCCTTTGATGCAGTCGGCGATCTATCTATGTTTGCTCTTGATTTCATGGGTGGGGGCCCGGATGGTGGTCGCGACGACCATGACCACCGGCCAACTGGTAAGTCTCTTCTCCTATTCCTTACAGATTTTAATGAGCCTGATGATGCTCTCCATGGTGTTTGTGATGCTCTCCATCTCCCGGGCGTCGGCCGAACGGATTGTGGAAGTGATGAACGAAAAGCCGGACCTTCACAATCCGGTGGCGCCCGTCCGGGAAGTAAAAAATGGAGAAATCCGTTTTGAACAGGTGAGCTTCAGTTATTCAAATGACCCGGACCACCTGTGCCTGGTCGACATTAATCTGCAGATTGAAGCCGGTCAAACGGTGGGGATTATTGGGGGCACCGGGAGCGGGAAAACCACCCTGGTGCAACTGATTCCCCGTCTTTATGATGTGACCAAAGGGGCGGTTTATGTAGGCGGGGTTGATGTCCGTGCCTATGATCTGCAGGCCTTGCGGGAGCAGGTGGCGATGGTTCTGCAGAAGAACGTGCTTTTCTCCGGGACCATTAAAGAGAACCTCCGCTGGGGGAATGCTAACGCCACCGATGAAGAGTTGGTTGCGGCTTGCCGCTTGGCCCAAGCGGATGAGTTTATCCGGGCTTTACCCGAGGGGTATGACACCTATCTTGAACAGGGCGGTGTTAATCTTTCCGGTGGACAGAAACAGCGCCTTTGTATTGCCCGGGCTTTGCTGAAAAAACCGAGGATCTTAATCCTGGATGATTCGACCAGTGCGGTGGATACAAAGACTGATGCGCTCATCCGGAAAGCTTTCCGGGAAAGGCTTCCGGAGATGACCAAACTCATTATTGCCCAGCGGGTGGCTTCCGTCATGGACGCCGACCTGATCGTCGTTATGGACCAAGGCCGCGTGGTGGCCGCCGGTACACACGAGGAGTTATTGGCGACCAACCAAATTTACCGGGAAGTCTATACTTCGCAGCTGAGAGGGGGGGGAGGACCTTGGCGCCACCGAATAGGCGAAGGCCGGTTTCTTTAGGGGAGTTGGCCGGGCAGGGGAAAACCCTTAAGCGCCTCTTTTCTTATATCACCCGTGGATACAAGGGTTACCTTGCGTTGGTCCTGGGCTGTATCTTGATCAGTTCCCTGGCCGGAGTCGCCGGTTCCCTTTTTCTCCGGGTTTTAATTGACGATCACATTACACCGTTGTTAGCCATGGCGGAACCGGACTTTAGCGGGCTGCGGAATGCTTTATTGGTGATGGCCGGAACCTTCTTGGCGGGGGTGATGGCTACTTATCTCTTTTATCGGATGATGGCCGTGATCGCCCAGGGTGTGTTGAAAGAGATCCGGGACGAAATGTTCGCCCATATGCAGCTTCTGCCGGTAAAATTCTTTGATACCCATACCCATGGCGATCTGATGAGCCGCTATACCAACGACACCGACACTCTGCGGCAGATGATCGCGCAGAGTCTGCCCCAGCTGTTTTTGTCGGTGGTCACCGTGGCCAGTGTGTTCACAGCGATGGTGGCAACCAATCTGCTTTTAACCGGGGTTGTGCTCCTGTCCCTCGGTTTAACCCTCTCTATTACCAAACGGATTGCGGAAAACAGTGGGAAGTACTTCATGCGCCAGCAAGCATCTCTCGGCCAGACCAACGGCTATATTGAAGAGATGATCCACGGGCAGAAAGTGGTCAAGGTCTTTTGTTATGAGGAAAGGGCGAAAGAAAAGTTTGACCGTTTGAATGAGGAGTTGCGCGTAAATGCCACCAAAGCCAATAGTTATGCCAATATTCTGATGCCGGTCATGGGTAACCTCAGCCATCTGCAGTATGTCTTGGTGGCCATCATTGGGGGTGCCCTGGCCATTGGTGGGATCGGTGGTATCACCCTCGGCGCGATTGCCAGTTTTCTGCAGTTAAGCCGGACCTTTAACCGGCCCATCGCGCAAGCTTCGCAACAGCTTAATGCGGTGGTGATGGCGCTGGCCGGGGCCAAGCGCATCTTTGCGCTGCTGGATGAAGAGATCGAACGGGACGAGGGGACCGTGACCCTGGTGCACGCGAGATATACCGACGATGGACGTCTTGTGGAAACAACGGAACGGACCGGGATCTGGGCGTGGAAACAACCACAGGCCGATGGAACCATTACCTATACTGAGCTTAAGGGAGACGTCCGGTTTGACGATGTGGATTTTAGCTACGATGGGGAAAAACAAGTGCTGCACCAGATCACGCTTTACGCCAAACCCGGACAGAAGGTGGCTTTTGTTGGGGCGACCGGGGCGGGCAAGACCACCATCGCCAATCTCCTCAACCGGTTTTATGATGTGTAGCGCGGGGTCATTCTCTTTGATGGGATCGATATCAGGCAGATCAAGAAACGGGATCTCCGCCGGTCCCTGGGGATTGTGCTCCAGGACACCCACCTCTTTACAGGAACGGTGAAGGAGAATATCCGTTATGGCCGTTTGGAGGCGACCGATGCGGAGATATACGCCGCGGCAAAGCAGGCGAATGCCCATGGCTTTATCTCGATGTTGCCCCATGGGTATGATACGGTTTTAGAAGAGGCCGGTGCCGACCTTTCCCAGGGCCAAAGGCAGCTGTTATCGATTGCCCGGGCGCAGGTGGCCGACGCTCCGGTCATGATTCTGGATGAGGCGACGTCCAGTATTGATACCCGGACAGAGGCGATTGTCCAAAAAGGCATGGACGTGTTGATGGAAGGGCGGACGGTTTTCGTTATTGCCCACCGCCTCTCGACCATCCGGAATGCCGATGTCATTCTTCTCTTGGAAGAAGGCCGGATCGTCGAACGGGGAACCCATGCGGAATTGTTGGCGAAAAAAGGCCGGTACTACCAGCTTTATACCGGCACATTTGAGTTGGCGTGAGGAAGTTTGGTTTGCAATTGCCTCTGGTTCGTGATGCACGAAGGGAGAATTGCACAACCGGGGTTGAACCCCGACGGGAAAGGAATAAAGTCCATCTAAAGATGGACTTTATTCCTTTTGGCAGGAAACAAACGGGCCTTCGCGAATAAAGTCAGAGTATAATTACAGAATCACGTACGTTATAAGGGGTTAGGCAAAAGAGCCGGACGGGATTGATGTTGAACTTGTGTCTGGTGTCATGCCATGAAATAAGCGGAAAGGAGTGGACGCGATGACTTTTTCGACAAAGGACTTGCTGTTTGCTTTTGGTCTGACCTTACTGGCCGGATTATCAACGGGGATCGGAAGCATCTTGGCCTTTTATACAAAACAAACCAATAAGAGGTTTTTGTCGGCAACCTTGGGTTTTTCCGCCGGGGTCATGCTTTATGTTTCGATGATCGAGATCTTTGCGAAAGCACGGGCCTCTTTGGAGGCGGTTTTTGGCCCCGCCAAAGGATTTCTCGTTACGACCATTGCTTTTTTTGGCGGAATCCTTTTGATTGCCGTCATTGATAAACTGGTGCCTGACGTTGAAAACCCCCACCAAATGCGGGATGTAAAAGAGATGGATACGCCGGAAGCAGGGGATCCGTCGTTATTGCGCATGGGCTTGTTTTCAGCGCTGGCCATTGCGATTCATAATTTCCCGGAAGGACTCGCGACGTTTGTCAGTGCGCTGCAGGATCCAACTCTTGGTATCAGTATCACTGTGGCTATTGCCTTACATAATATTCCGGAGGGGATTGCCGTCTCGGTCCCGGTTTATTATGCCACGGAAAACCGGCGGAAAGCCTTCTGCTACTCTTTCCTGTCGGGGCTTTCGGAACCACTGGGTGCCATCCTCGGCTTCTTTCTGCTCTATAACTTCTTTACCCCGGCTATGTTTGGAGTGATCTTTGCCGGTGTTGCCGGGATTATGGTTTACATCTCCCTAGACGAGTTACTGCCCACTGCGGAGAAGTACGGGGAGCACCATATTGCCATCTACGGTTTGATCCTGGGCATGCTGGTGATGGCCATTAGTTTGGTTATGTTCGCATAGCAATGTTCCGGCGCTATTGATAAATTTGGCAAAATAAAGCAACCACCCATCGATAATGGGTGGTTGCTTTTGGTCTTGTCTATTAGAGGTTACCGAAGAAGATGAAATTACCGACCATTCCGTTCTTCTCTAAAGTTACTAGGTTACCATCCATAATGTGGCCGTAGATTATACTTTTGCTTTCAATAGCTTCTTTAAGGTCATCTTTATCTTTTCCTCTAAACTCGAAACTACCCTTTAAACGGATTATGGCATGAATGTAGCGCTGTTCCCCGTCAAGCTCAACCGGCAATTCACAGACCACCGGTCCCCCGCCCGCAGGGGTGGTACCGCTGATGACGATAGCGTTCGGATCAAAAGGTTCGGTGTCACTTTCTAAAGTGAAATAGAAGTCAATTGGATATCCTCCGGGGATAGGGGAAGAGGCAGAACCGTCCATGCTGTAATATTTCTCCGGGATCACAAACGTGATCTTGGAGGGGAGCGGTTTTCCTGTCGCCAATCCGACAAATTCAAAGTCTTCAATGGGGGGGAGGTCAGGGTTCAGGGTGTAGCGTTTCCAGCCTGTTGGGTCTTGTTCATCTGATATTTGGCCAAACAATATGGATTTATTTTTAACGGCTTCCTCTATGTCGGCCTGGGTTTTTCCTTCGAGCCCGAAATCACCTTTTAATACCACCACAGCCAAAAGGTAGCATTCCTTGCCGTTTAACCCTACAGGAACAGTACCAAAAATCCTGCTTTCTTTATCCCGGGTGGTCCCTGTTATGGTGAGTATGGGGTTTAACGGTTGATCTTCGTCGATATCTTGGAAGAAATAGAACTTAACGGTTTTTCCTGATGGAATGGGATAAAGTTTGGAATCATCATCAACAGCTTCATATTCTACCGGCATTTTAATGGAAATTTCGAAGTCTTGCGGTTCACCGATGACCGGATCAGTCGGTGGTGAGTTTTTCTTTCCGCACCCGGTCAGTAAAAGGGCGATGACCTATTTTCTTTTTATTCATAATTTTGCTGTTGTGACAGCAAACGGAATGATCACTCAAGCCAGTCACTCTTTTTTCAAAAGTCCTAAAACGTCCGCGCCTTTTGGAGAAATTAACAAGAAAATCCCTGATCTTTAATGGAATAATATATAAATAACGACACATAACATTTTACCACGAAATAACAAGAAGATCAATTAGAACCATATATGGACAAGTATTACAAGAAAACCGTGGTAACCGGACTTTTAACACACCTATGTATTGAGCCAAAGCTCAGAACAGGGTATAATAAGACATAGGGTTTGGCAAGGATGAAGCCCTCCTAAACGGTACCCTGGTGACCATTGGTATGCGGAAAGTGGTTGGAAAGGGAGGATAATTTTGGTGTAAACTAAGGAAGGTGCCTTTAGGAGAGACCTTCCTTGTTTTTTGTTGGGTTTAACACGAGACCGGGAAAAGGATCAAGGCGAAAGAAAGTGTGGGAAGCGCAGTGAATGTTTTGGTGACACTGGATTCGAACTACCTCAGACCGCTCAAAGTAATGCTGTACTCCCTATATTTCAACAATCCGGGGGAAAAGATTGATCTTTACTTGTTGCATTCACGAATTAAACCGGAGGAGCTTAGTGAGCTTGAAGCATACATAAATCAACACGGCCAACGCCTGTTTGTGCTTACGGTTGGGGCGGATGACTTTGCCGATGCGCCGGTGGTTAAGCATTATACCAAGGAGATGTATTACCGGTTATTGGCGTTCAAGTATCTCCCGGCCGATCTGGACAAGATTCTCTATCTCGACCCGGATATCTTGGTCATTAACAGTATTAAAGAACTATACGATCTGGACTTGTCGGATTGGATGTACGCGGCGGCTTACCATGACCGGTTGATGGTTAAGGAGATCAACAAATTCCGGTTTTTGGAGTATGACCTGGAAGAGTACTATAATTCCGGTGTCTTGCTGATGAACTTGGTGCGCCAAAGGGAACTTATTAAAGAAGAAGAGATCTTCGCCTTCGTGGAAAAAAACAAGAACCGTTTGATCCTGCCGGACCAGGATGTTTTAAATTCCCTCTATGCCAAACACATCAAGAAGATTGACGAGCTTAAATACAACTATGACACCAGGTTTTACAAGTACTTCCGATTTTTAAGTAAAGGAAAGATTAACATGGATTATGTGATCAAGAACACCGCGATCCTCCATTTTTGCGGCAAGAAAAAACCTTGGCACAGTAATTACAGTGGCGAGTTCCACTCTTTGTACAAACACTATGAGAAGCTGGCATTTCAAGGCCGTTAAGGCCTTTTTTTATTTTGCAGGGCGAAGTACGCTGGATTTTACGGTTCATGTATTGACAGGAGGCTGGTTCTGGAGTATTGTCCTGTTGGGATGAGCGGACAAGCCGTTGCCACGCCGGCTAACATTGGTGCTAGCGCCGGGAAGAAGGGCGAGCCGCGCGTGGAGTTTTGGCGCTGTTGGCCGGCGTCATGATCCGCGGTGGATGGCGGAATAGCTTAACTAATTTTTTACGAAAGGGGTAAGACGATGCCGTTTGACATGAAGAATCTGATTTTTGCTTTTGGACTCACACTGTTGGCGGGTCTTTCCACCGGAATTGGCAGTTTGGCGGCTTTATACACTAAAAAACCAACCAATCGGAAGTTTCTCTCGGTCGTCTTGGGCTTCTCCGCCGGGGTCATGATCTATGTTTCGATGATTGAGATCTTTGCGGAAGCCCGGGTTTCCCTGGAAGCCATTTATGGCTCCCCGCAAGGATACTGGGCAACAACGATCGCCTTTTTTGCCGGCATCGCGTTGATTGCCCTGATTGATCGCTTTGTACCGAGTCCGGACAATCCCCATGACATCCACAACCTGAAGGAGATCGACGAAATGGAAGCCAATGATCCGGCTTTGCTCCGCCTGGGTTTGATTTCAGCGCTGGCGATTGCCATCCACAACTTTCCGGAAGGGATCGCCACTTTTGCCAGTGCGGTCAAAGAGCCGGCTTTAGGGATTACGATTGCCGTCGCCATCGCCATCCATAATATCCCAGAAGGCATTGCCGTCTCGGTACCGGTTTACTATGCGACCGGGAGCCGTAAAAAGCGCTTTTTTATTCGTTTCTCTCTGGATTTTCCGAACCGTTAGGGGCCCTGATTGGGTACTTTTTGTTCCGGATGTTCATTATTAATGAAGCGATGTTTGGTTGGATCTTTGCGGGGGTGGCCGGGATTATGGTCTATATCTCCCTGGATGAACTGCTCCCCACGGCGGAAAAATACGGGGAACATCATTCGGCGATCTACGGATTGATTCTGGGGATGATGGTGATGGCGGCCAGCTTGATGTTGCTGGCTTAAGATAAGCCGCATTTAGTTTCGTGGAAGGGTTGACGGGATGATGAAAAGCTTACTCCTGGTCGAGACGGTCATCGGCCGCCTTGGGCTTGTGGCCGAAGGGGATTATCTGACCGCAGTCTATTTTGAACACGAATCCCGGCCGCCGGATTTGCCGGTGCGTGAAACGGCACTGCTCAGCGAAGCCCGCGCCCAACTGATGGCCTATTTTGCCGGTCAACTAAGGACTTTCACCTTACCGCTGGCCCCAGCGGGCACCGCGTTTCAAAGGCGCGTCTGGCAAGTTTTGCGGGAAATCCCTTATGGGGAGACGGTCAGCTATAAAGAGGTGGCGCGGAGGATTGGCAACGAGAAGGCCACCCGGGCGGTGGGGCAGGCCAACAACCGAAACCCATTGCCGATCTTCATCCCTTGTCACCGGGTGATCGGGGCCAACGGGGCGATGGTCGGTTACGGCGGCGGGCTGGGAATAAAGGAAAAACTATTGGCACTGGAAAAGGGGTATTTAAAGGGGAAAAGCGGATGAGGCCAAAGACCAAAAGGATCTTTTCGGAGAACAACTATTTTCAACGGGTGGAAGTACTGAAAAGAAACCGGGAGAAGCGGAATAAGTACCGCCAGTTTTTTGTCGAAGGGGTCAAAGCGATTGATTTCGCCCGGCAGTATAACTGGCCGATTCGTTGGTTCGTCTATTCACGGGAAAAACCTCTCTCGGCGTGGGCGAAAGAGGTGTTGGCCACGTCCCGGGCCGAGCTGCACCTGGAGTTACCCTTGCGGCTGATGGCCAAGTTAAGCGAGAAGGAAGAGGAGATTTCCGAACTGATCGCCGTCGTCGACATGGTCGAAAAGGATCTGTCTCACCTTGAGATCAAAGACGACTTGTTGGTGGTGATCTTTGACCGGCCTTCCAGCCACGGGAATTTGGGGACCCTGATCCGGTCCTGCGAAGCGTTGAAAGTGGATGGTTTGATCATTACCGGCCATGGGGTTGATCTCTACGACCCCAAAACAATCCGGGCCAGTATGGGTACGTTTTTTGCGGTTCCCATCTTTCGGCTGCCTTCCCACCATGAAGTCAGGCCTTGGTTGGAAAGGGTCAAACAGCAGTTACCCGCATTTCAGGTGGTTGGTTCCACCGCCCACGCCGAACCCTTGGTTGACGAAGCGGATTTCACAAAGCCAACGGCTTTACTGGTTGGCAATGAGACATACGGGTTGAGTAAAAACTATAAGGAACTCTGCAAAAGCTTTGGCACTTTAGTACGGATTCCAATGTACGGAGAGATTACCTCGTTTAACGTTTCTTGCGCCGCTTCGATTATTCTTTACGAGATTGACCGGCAACGCCGGAGAAGCGGTCGGCGTTGACCGCAAAAGTCTTCTGTGCTAAGTTTTTATTGACTTTTCTTCACCGGCTGTGTATACTATTAAAAAAGCTTTACAAGATCTTTAATTGGTCAAACCGGTGAGTAAGAAGAGTAGGTATAGTTGCTTGTTTGCAGAGAGCTGCAGGCGGTGGGATTGCAGCAACAGAGGGCTATACCGAATGGGCTTACGAGGGCAGGAAGAAAGGCCGTTTTGGTTGAGTAATACCTGACGGGATCTCCACCCGTTACCAAGGGAGCATATATGGTTGTATATGGAGAATGAGTGGGCGCCATGCGCCAAACCGGGTGGCACCGCAGAAGGCATTAAGCTTCTGTCCCAGTAATACTGAGACAGAAGTTTTTTTAATAAAAAAATAAAACAGTTTCTTTTCCAAGGTGAGAAGAGACGAGAGGAGAGGAGAATGAAGATGGCAAAGAAAGTACCGTACCGTCTGTATCTCAGTGAAGAGCAGATGCCGAGACAGTGGTACAACCTCCGGGCGGATATGAAAGAACAGCCCGAGCCGATGCTGAACCCGGCGACGCTGGAACCGGTGAAGGAGGAAGACCTTTATCCTGTTTTCTGCGAAGAACTGGCCAAACAGGAGATGGATGCAACCACCCGTTACATTGACATCCCCGGCGAGGTGCTGGAGTTTTACCGCATGTTCCGGCCGTCGCCTTTAATCCGGGCGTACAATCTGGAGAAAGCATTGGACACCCCGGCCCGGATTTACTTTAAATTTGAAGGGAACAACACCTCCGGTAGTCATAAGTTGAACTCCGCAGCCGCGCAGGCCTATTATGCAAAGAAACAAGGCTTGGCCGGCCTGACGACGGAGACCGGGGCCGGCCAGTGGGGCACAGCCTTGGCGGAAGCTTGCGCCTTCTTTAAGCTCCCCTTAATCGTTTACATGGTGAAATGTTCATACGAACAGAAGCCGTTCCGCCGGTCGGTGATTCAAACCTTTGGGGCGGAGATCATCCCGAGTCCCAGCACCACAACAAAAGCCGGCCGGGCCATTCTCGAGAAGGATCCGGACACCGGAGGCAGCCTTGGTTGTGCGATCTCGGAAGCGGTGGAAAAAGCGGTGACCACCGAAGGATACCGGTATGTGCTCGGCTCCGTGCTCAACCAGGTTTTACTGCACCAATCCGTCATCGGCTTGGAAGCGAAAACGGCCCTGGAAATGCTGGATGAGTACCCGGACATTATTGTGGGTTGTGCGGGCGGGGGCTCGAATTTGGGCGGTTTGATCGCCCCCTTCATGCAGGATAAGTTGCTGGGCAAGGCTTCGCCCCGGATTATCGCGGTCGAACCGGCTTCCTGTCCTTCATTGACCCGGGGCCGTTACGCCTACGATTTCTGTGATACCGGGCAAATTACGCCCCTGGCCAAGATGTACACACTTGGTTGCGGGTTTGTTCCGGCGCCCAACCACGCCGGCGGTCTGCGTTACCATGGGATGGCGCCGATCCTTTCCAAACTGTATCATGATGGCTATATGGAAGCGATGGCGGTCGAACAGACCAAGGTGTTTGAGGCGGCAGTTTTCTTTGCCAAGCACGAAACGATCCTGCCGGCACCCGAATCGGCCCATGCCATCTATGGGGCGATTGCGGAAGCCCTCAAGTGTAAGGAGAGCGGCGAAGCCAAAACGATTCTGTTTGGGCTGAGCGGGACCGGTTTCTTTGATATGACCGCTTATGAGTCATTCTTAAATGGAACAATGACCGACTATATCCCGACCGATGAGGACTTGGAGAAGGGCTTTGCCCAACTGCCGAAGGTCCCGGCGTTTAAGTAGTCCGGGGCCGCTCAGGAAGCGGGCGAAGGGAAGAAAGCTCTGAAAAGCGCTAAGAACATTAAAATCCTGCCGTTTGCCGGGCGGCAGGATTTTTTATAAATTGTCTTGTTTCCGGGATATTTAAGGGCTAATCATGGAGACGGATTTTTCGCAGTCTGACGGTGAAAAAGGCCAAACCGAGGCCAAAGACAAAATGGGCGACCGCGGTCAGGAGAAGCGCCGCGGGCGGAAGGAAGCCATGGATACTTTGGCTCAGTAAGGTCCCGAACAAGAAAACCCAGACGAGGATGGCAAAGCCACAACCTTTAAGATAGATAAACCGCCAACCGGTAAAAGTCAAAAGGTAAACGAAGGCCACACCCAAAAAACTGGCGACGGCTAAATCGGCGATTCCGCCGACCACGTAAGCCACGGGTCGCTGTAGAAGGTGTTTTTCCAAAAAACGGGAGGCGACAATCTGCCAAAACACCTGATCGGTAAAGTTGAAGAGATACCCGAGATAGTTCACGAGCAATTTGACCACGTCGGCCAACAGGCCGACCGTCATCCCGTAAACCACTTTGTCCCGCATGTCAGTCCATCTCCATGCGCAATAGTATTTTTATTTTCTCCTCCAGGCCGGCTTTCTTATGCGATAACCCTGAAGACCAAAGCTGTTAGCTGCTTTGCTTGACAAGAGGCGGAAAACATGATAATATTAGACCGATCGTTCGGTATATAATATGGGGTGTTATGTTGATGAAAAGCAAAAGGACGGAGCGGACGGACACCAGAGAAAGGATCCTTGAGGCTAGCGCCAAACTCTTTGCCGAGAAGGGATACAGCGCCACCGGGATCGACGAGATTGCCAGGAATGTCGGGATCACCAAGTCGGTCATTTATTATCATTTCAAAAACAAAGAAGATATTCTCCAGACCCTAATTGATGAAGCCTTTGCCCAAATTCAACAACCGGAGATTAATGAAGCCCATAAACGATTTCATGAAACCGGGGAACAGTTCCAGGAAATAATGGGGTTGCTGCAATTTATGGGAACAGAGCGCAACCGGAGGATCATTAAAATCATCTTCATGGAATCCATGAAGGACCAGGGCGAGTCTGTTCCCTTGTTCGAAATCTGGGATAAAAGTATGGCGATTCACCGGGATTTTAGCGGTCATCAGCTTGAAAAATGGCTAAACGACAATCCCCACCGGAAGGTGGAGGTCTTTTTCCTGTTTGTCCTCCCGTTGCTTTCCTTTTTTATCTTTCGCGATCGCTTCTGTGAACACTACAAGCTCAGTCCGGAAGAAGCTTGGGATGCTTTGAGTGTAGGGCTGATGGATTATTTTTATCCCAAGCTGTTTTAGGAGCCCGGGCTCTTGCCTGGGAGGGAACGCCAAATTTTTTTGGCCACATAATAGACCGAACGTTCTATATATAAAGAGCGGATTATCCAGCGGCCAGCCGCTTCAGGCTGAGGATTATTTGCTTGTCGCTTTGGAAAAGATCTTTCTCAATTACCACACCTTCATTTTCGGCAGTTTCATCAACTGCAACGACGGCAGCTTTATTTTGCTGCCGGAACTGAACTATAATGCCGCCGATAATCTGGAGGTCATCCTGGGTTCCGTGGTTCCTTGCGGTAAAAAAGGCAGTGAGTTTAACGGGACGTGGGAGGTAAACGGAGAAAAAATAGAAGTGTTAAAACCGTCCATTTATGTCCAGGCCAAACTTAGCTTCTAGTTTTGGTTTAATTCATGTCGAAAAAAGACCGTCCCAAAGGTGGACGGTCTTTTTCGTTGCAGTTCAATTGAAAAGAGAACATTGACAATTATCTATGTCCGCTGTATATTAGTGGATATAGATAATCATCGATATTTACTTTACCAACGGAGGTGATTCCCTTGGCGATCAATTACCGGGAATATGCTTCAATGATGAAAGCATTGGGTGATGAAACCAGGATTCAGATTTTGGCGATGCTATCCGCCGGGGAACTTTGTGCCTGTGAAATTTTGGAAAAGTTCGAGATTACACAGCCGACCCTCTCCTACCATATGAAAATTTTAAGCGAGAGTGGTCTAGTAAACAGTAGGCGGGACGGGGTTTGGATGAAGTATTCGCTTAACCGTGCTACTCTGGAGGCGCTTCAACGGTTTTTAAACGGGATCAATGCTGAAATTCAAACCACAAATAACTGTTGTGAATTAGATTAAGGAGCTGATTCGATGTCCGTTTTGACATGGGTGGTTTCTTTCGGGAAAGTGTTAAAGCCTAAGGAGATTAAGGCGATTCTGGAAAAACTGGGTTGAAGGGAATGCATGAATGAGGTGAACGAGATGAAAAACGATTTTACTGGTTGCTGCGCTTGCAGCGGAGGCTGTTGCGGCGGTGAGCAGGAAAAAAAGCAGTTAGTCATTGATTTTCTCTATCTTGATTTAAGTGTTTGCAGCCGGTGCCAAGGGGCGGAGAAGAACCTGGAGGAAGCTTTGGCCGAAGTATCCGGTGTTTTGGAGGCGGCGGGTTTTGCGGTTGTCGTCAATAAAATTAGAATTACTTCCCCGGAACTGGCGGAGAAATACCGCTTTGTCAGCTCGCCGACGATCCGGATCAACGGAGTCGATCTTGACCTTGAGGCTAAGGAGACCTCCTGTCGGGAATGTGGGGAGCTGTGCGGTGATGACGTTGACTGCCGGGTCTGGATTTATGAGGGTATTGAGTATACCGCGCCGCCGAAAGTGCTGATTATTAATGCGATTCTTAAAGCCGTCTATGGTGGGCAACCTCAGGATCCCGCTCCCCAACAGGAGTATAAACTACCGGAGAATTTACGGCGGTTTTTTGCCGGTCTCGAGAAGAAAACAGATTAATGTAAAGGAGCGTCGGGAATATGCCTAGGCTTAAACCAAAGCCGAAGGTGGCCTTTGTTTGCGTCCATAATTCCTGTCGGAGCCAGATTGCGGAAGCCCTAGGTAAACACTTGGCCGCTGATGTTTTCGAAAGCTATTCCGCCGGTACTGAACCAAAGGACCGGATTAATCCCGACGCGGTGCGGTTAGTAAAAGAATTGTACGGGATTGATATGGAAAAGACACAATATCCGAAGTTGATAGAAGCATTACCCCCGGTCGATGTGCTTGTGACCATGGGCTGCAATGTCTCTTGCCCGTCTCTCCCTTCCAAGCACCGGGAAGACTGGGGACTGGCGGATCCGACCGGAAAAAGCGATGCGGAGTTTAAAGCGGTAATCAATCAAATTGAAGAGCAAGTCCTCAAACTGGCGGAAGCGATTGCCGGTGGGCTGATCGAACTTTAATAGTTTTTTATAAGTTTGGTTACTAATAACTCCTGCGAGTTTCAAATTCAGGTAGTTATTGACTTCACTAAATCAGATGGGATCAATCCATTTTTTGTTAAATAAATCCCAAGGCGCCCGGTCGGGGGGGGGATGAGGTGAAGCTCATCTCCTCCTTTTTAGTGGGGTGCCGGAGAATGATCCGGTGGGACCAGAGGGCGATTTGCTGGCCCGTGGTGTTTAAGGCGGCGCCGTATTTTTGGTCTCCGTAAAGCGGGTGCCCAATGGTGGCAAACTGCACCCGGATCTGGTGCGACCGGCCGGTCAGCAGATTGATTCGGATTAAACTAAACCCCTCTTTTTCCGCCAGGACCGCGTAGTCCAGGATTGCTTTTTTTCCGCCCGGATCCGCCGGTGAAACAACTTTAACCGTGTTGGTCGCCCGGTCTTTGGCCAGAAAATGCTCCAGGTGTCCCTCCTTTGCCAATCGGCCATGCACGACGGCCAGGTAGGTTTTTTGAAACTGGCCGGTCCGGATCTGTTCCGCCAAGCGGGCGGCGGCCTTGGAGGTTTTGGCGAACACCATGACGCCGCCCACCGGCCGGTCCAAACGGTGGACCAAGCCAAGATAGACCCGGCCCGGTTTCTCGTACCGTACCTTGAGGTCTTCCTTTAAGAGGGAGAGGAGATCCGGATCCCCGGAAATATCCTTTTGGGTCGGGAGGTTCACCGGTTTCTCGACCACCAAAAGATGGTTGTCTTCATAGATCAGGGGGATACGCGGCCGGCTCATTCGTCGGCCTCCCAGCGGCCCGTAGCCCCGCAGGGTAAGACCAGTCCGGAACGGGCGATCGGGAGCCCGACTTCATCGGCGGTAACCGTGCCGCCGTATCTCTTTTTCAAGGCGAGGGTCAGAATGTTCCGGAGCACGGTGGGTGCCAAACCGGTGGTGTAGGAGTTGATCAGGAAAAAGAGCGGTTCCGGGGCGAGTACCTGCAGACAGAGGTCGATCAGGTTATACAACTCGTCTTCGATCTTCCAAAGTTCGCCATTGGGCCCCCGTCCATAAGAAGGAGGGTCCATGATAATGGCTTCGTATTGACGGCCACGGCGGATCTCCCTTTGCACAAATTTGACGACATCATCGACGATAAAACGAACCCGGCGGTCGGCCAAACCGGATAATTGGAGGTTTTCTTTGGCCCAGGTTACCATCCCTTTCGCCGCGTCGACATGGCATACTTCATCCGCGCCGGCATAGGCGGCGGCGAGGCTGGCGCCGCCGGTATAGGCGAATAAATTCAAGACCCGGACGGGGCCTGGGCACCCCTTTATCTTTTTGATGATCCATCGCCAGTTGACCGCCTGTTCCGGGAACAACCCCGTATGTTTAAAACCCATCGGTTTGACGTAAAACTTCAGATCACCGTAGGAGATCTCCCATTTCTCCGGGAGCGGCATAAAATATTCCCAGGAACCGCCACCGCTTTTGCTCCGGTGGTAGTGGGCATGGGCCTGGTCCCAACGCTTGTCCTTATTGATGGGCGGCCAGATGACCTGGGGGTCGGGGCGTCTTAGGATGTATTCTCCCCAGCGTTCCAGCTTTTCGCCGTTTCCGGTATCAATCAGTTCAAAGTCCGTCCAGTCATCAACCAGAAGCATAAACGTTTCCCCTTCCTCTTTCAGTCTGGGTTGTCTTTGTCTAGTAGGGTTCCCCAAGCCGGCAAGGTAAGCGCATGTGCAGTTTCGGAAAAGCCTATCTCTTCTGCCAATATGTTGTTGAAGAGATACTGCTATTAAGTATAACATAAAAACCTGGTTTTGATCTTATTCTGCCGAGCGCTGGGCGGAGTTTTTCGACGTTTTGCCAAAGTAGGGTGGATCTTTTGGTAAGAGTATCTTGACAGCAGAGAAAAGCTACTTTAAAATAACAATTAAACAATTGTTTAATCGTTTGGGGTGATCAAATGGTCGACAAAAATCCAGACCTTTGTGATGATTTTTGTCCATCGGCACTGGATTTTGCCACCCTCCGGGCGAAAGCGGCGGAAGTGGCCGGGTTGGCCGAGGTTTTTAAGGTCTTGGGGGATGAGACCCGGACGAAGATCGTCTATCTCCTGGCCGAGCGGCCGCTCTGCGTTTGTGATCTGGCGGAGATCTTGGAGATGACCCTGCCCGCCATCTCTCACCACCTCCGGTTGCTGCGCGCGATGCGCCTGGTTAAATACGTCCGGGAAGGGAAGATGGTTTACTATTCCCTGGATGATCACCACATCATGAACCTAATCAGGGAAGCACAAGAGCATTTGCTGGAAGAAAAGGCGTAAAAAGAAAGAAGGGAGAAAGTGCGTTATACTTTAGAGGGTTTGGACTGTGCAAATTGTGCGGCAAAGATTGAACGAGAATTGCAGAAGATTCCCGGACTGGAAAACGTTAAGGTAAACTTCGCGACGAAAAAAATCGACCTGCCGGAAGGGCTCTTTGCGGTTGCCCAGGAGGTAATCACCCGGCTTGAACCGGAGGTTAAATTAAAAAAAGAACAGGATGATGAAGACGCCACCGCCAAAAAGGTTCCTCTTCAGTTGTTGATCTCCGGTCTACTTTTTTTGATTGGGTTTATCTTCAACGAACAGTTGCATAATACGTCCTATTCTTGGTTGGAATACTTGGTTTTACTCTCTTCCTATTTCCTCGTGGGCTGGCCGGTCATTACGCGCGCCTTGCGGAACCTGGTGCGCGGCAATGTTTTTGATGAAAACTTCCTGATGACCCTGGCGACCGCCGGGGCGGTTGCCATTCACCAATTACCGGAAGCCGCCGGGGTGATGCTCTTTTACGCCGTTGGCGAGTATTTCCAGGAAATGGCGGTGAACCGTTCCCGCCGCTCGATCCAGGCTCTCCTGGATATTCAACCGGAATACGCCAACCTCAAGGAGAACGGAACAACCCGCCGGGTCCCGCCGGACGAAGTAGCGGTGGGGCAGACCATCGTGGTGAAACCGGGAGAGAGGGTACCCTTGGATGGGGAAGTGGTGGTGGGGACGTCCTTCGTTGACACCTCCGCCTTGACCGGCGAATCGACCCCCCGGAAGCTGGCGACGGGGGACCCGATCCTGGCCGGGATGGTGAACGGCGAGGGTTTGCTCACGGTGAAAGTAACCAAACCTTACCGGGAGTCATCGGTGGCGCGTATTTTGCATCTGGTGGAGCAAGCCGGGGAAAGGAAAGCCCCAACCGAGCAGTTTATTACGGTCTTCGCCCGGTACTACACGCCCCTGGTGGTGGCGGCGGCGGTGCTCATTGCGGTGGTACCCCCGCTACTCATTCCAGGCGCGACCTTCAATGCCTGGCTCTACCGGGCTCTGGTTTTGCTGGTCATATCCTGCCCTTGTGCACTGGTGGTTTCGATCCCCCTGGGGTATTTTGGCGGGATCGGCGGGGCCTCCCGCCATGGCATTCTGATTAAAGGCGCCAATTACCTGGATGCGCTGGCCAATGCCCATACGGTGGTCTTTGACAAGACCGGCACCCTGACCAAAGGCGTTTTCCGGGTGACGGAAGTGACGGCGCGGAACGGTTTTACCCCGGAGGAGGTGCTGACCGCGGCGGCTTGGGCGGAGGTGTTTTCGAACCACCCGATCGCCCAGTCGCTGCGCGAGGCGTACGGCCGGGCGATCCCGGTTGATCAGGTCCATGATTATCAGGAGATTCCCGCCCATGGGATCAGTGCGGTCGTTGCCGGGAAGCATGTTTTGGCGGGCAATGACCGTCTGATGCACCGGGAAGAGATCGACCACGTCGACTGTGAGGTCCAGGGGACCATTGTTTATGTGGCGATTGACCGGGAGTACGCCGGTTATATTGTCATCGCCGACGAGCTCAAGGACGATGCCAAAGCGGCGGTGGACGGCCTGAAAGCATTGGGCGTCAAAAAGGTGTTTATGCTTACCGGGGATGACACCACCGTGGCCGCGCGGGTGGCCGACCAACTGCAGGTGGATGGTTTTAAGGCCGAACTGTTACCGGAAGACAAGGTGTCTTCTCTTGAGGAGCTCATGGCGGAGCTGCCCAACCGTAACCAGCAGAAGCTGGTCTTTGTGGGAGACGGAGTAAACGACGCACCAGTCATCACCCGGGCGGACATCGGGGTGGCCATGGGCGGACTGGGGAGCGATGCGGCCATCGAAGCCGCCGATGTGGTTCTGATGGAGGATGCCCCGGCCAAACTGGTCCGGGCCATCGAAATTGCCCGGCGGACCAGGCGGATTATCTGGCAGAACATCTATTTGGCGTTGGCGGTCAAAGTTTTCTTTCTCGCCCTGGGCACTATTGGGGTGGCCTCAATCTGGGAGGCGGTCTTTGCCGACGTGGGTGTGACGTTACTGGCGGTGGTTAACGCCTCCCGGACGCTGCGCTTTGGCAGCGGCCACCAACTGTCATCGGCGCCTGCGCTTCTTTAAATCTTTTGCTTGCCCGGGAGAAGAAAACAGTTTATTATAAGAGAGAGCAGCGCTCCAAAATGCTGCTCTCTTTTTGTGACCCTAAAGAGAAGGGTAGTTTATTCAATTTTAATGATGGTGCGGGTAGGATTGGCCGCCGGAGAACAGTATATAATTTTTAAGTTAGAGCAATTTAAAGGCCGGTTGGCCCGGTGGCAAGGCCTGTTTGGTCCTGGTCGGTGACAAAGGGGGAGAATTTGCAAAATGGCGACTTTAATCCTGGTGTTAAAATCGGTGTTCTTAGGCATTGTGGAAGGGATCACCGAGTTTCTGCCGGTGTCTTCCACCGGGCATCTGGTTATTGCGGAGAATCTGATTGGTTTTCGCGGGGAAAGTCCGCACTATGTTGAGATGTACACTTACGTGATCCAACTGGGGGCCATTTGTGCGGTAGTGGCTTTGTATTGGGATAAAATCAGAGCGACGCTGGTTAATTTTTTTCCACGACAAGTTGGGTTTGCCCGTTCTGGTTTTAAATTCTGGTTCACCATTCTGGTGGCCTGCATCCCGGGCGGCATTCTGGGGGTTCTCTTCGATGATCTGGCTGAACAATATTTGTTTGCGCCGGTCCCGGTGGCAATCGCCTTGTTTGGCGGCGGCCTTTTAATGCTTTATGCGGAGAAGCGCTTGCGCGATAACCGGGCGAAGGGTGACATTTGGGATGTCTCTCTGCGGCAAGCATGGACCATCGGTTTGTTCCAATGCCTGGCGATTATTCCGGGGATGTCCCGTTCGGCTTCGACGATCATCGGGGGTTGGGTCGCCGGGCTGACTACGGTGGCGGCCACTGAATTCTCGTTTTTCTTGGCGATCCCCGTGATGGTGGGGATGAGCACCTTGAAGATCGCCAAATTGGGCGGGCTTGGGCTGTTGACCATGGGGGAACGCCTTTCCCTGGTCGTTGGTTTTGTTATTTCTTTTCTAGTTGCTTTGGCCGTGGTGGACGGGTTTATTGCCTACCTCAAGAAAAAACCGATGCGGATCTTTGCCCTCTACCGGCTGGTTTTTGCGGTGATTGTGTTAGGGGCCGGTCTGGCCGGATTCTTCTGAAGCAGGCCGGGCGCATAAACCCGGGCGCGCCCCTAATCTTGTCAGGAGGAGAAGAAATTGGATCAAAGTAAAGTTATCATAAACGGGGTGTTCACCGACCGGAAATTTTACCGCCGCATGCTGACCCTGGCTATTCCGGTGGCCATCCAAAATTTTATTGGTTCGTTTTTAAACATGGTCGATACGGTGATGGTCGGCCAGTTGGGGGAGACGGCGATTGCGGCGGTGGGGATTGCCAACCAGTATTTTTTCTTTTTTATGATGTTTCTGATCGGCTTAAGCGCCGGATGTTCGGTCTTTATCGCCCAGTTTTGGGGGACGCAGGATCTGAAGAATATCCGGCGGATTCTCGGGGTCGGACTGGGGTCGGCCCTTACGATCTCTGCCGTGTTTATGGTTGTCGGTCTTCTTTTTCCCCGCCAGATTATCATGATTTTTAATAATGACCCGCTCGTGATTGTGGAGGGAAGCCGGTATTTACGGATTGTACTCGGCAGTTACCTTTTTACCGGAATTGCCTTTGTTTACGTCTTTGCCTTGCGGTCCATCGGTAATACCCTGCTCCCTATGGCCGTCAGCACGGTGGCGCTGGTTTGTAATGTCTTCTTCAATTATATGTTGATCTTCGGGAAATTTGGGGCACCGGCGATGGGGGTGGCCGGGGCGGCGGTGGCGACGGTGATTGCCCGCGTGGTGGAGAGCAGTGTTTTGGTGGTCGTCATTTACCGGCACCGGGAGGTGTTGGCGGCTACACTCAGCGAATTGCTGGATTTTGATCTCGGGTTTATCCGGAAAGCCTACCGGACAATCCTGCCGGTGCTTCTTAATGAGATTTGTTGGGCCTTGGCCAGTCTGGTCTATGCGGTTGTTTACGGCCGGATGGGGACCCAGGCCGTCGCGACCATCCAGATCGTCAACACCATTACCAACCTTTTCATGGTGGTGATCTTCGGGATGGCTAACGCGGCGGCGGTGATGATCGGCAACAGTATCGGAGCCGGGGAAATAAGGCAAGCCAAGGATTACGGAAAAAGGTTTTCCGTTATGGCGGTGGCCGCGGGGATAATTTTGGGTCTACTGCTGGCGGTGTTTTCGCCCTATCTGCTCAATGCGTTTAAGGTCTCGGCCATGGTCCGGCATTCGACCCAGAACATTATTTATATCGTAGCCATCGTCTTTTTCATCCGGATCTTTAATATCATTGCGATCGTTGGGATTTTGCGGGGTGGGGGCGATGCGCGGGGGTCCTTCCTCCTCGAAGGGTTTACCATGTGGTTCATCGGCGTGCCTTTGACCGTGGCGGGTGCTTTTGTGCTAAGGCTGTCGGTTCATCTTGTCTATAGCTTGAGTCTTTGTGAGGAGTTGACCAAAGCTTTTCTGTGTTTGTGGCGCCTGCGTTCGGGACGGTGGATCCACAACGTGACCCACCGCTTTGGTGGGGGGTGAGCTTCCGGCCTCTTTTGGCCGCCGTTTTGGAGATAGTAGTTGCCCATCTAACTGGTTAGGAAAAAAGAAGACGAGTGAAAGTGACACGTGTTTTTGCCTAATTGTTAGTCAAGAGGTGTGGGAACAAAAGGGCTGTCCTGAGGGACAGCCCTTCTTTTTTTAATGGGTTGGCCGGGGCACGATACGGCCCGGCTGGCCGGTCAGTTACCCAACCGGCTACCGCCCGGAAACACCGTGAAGAGAAGGCGTCGCCGGGTCGGGCTGCCGGAAAAGGCGCAAAGCCACTTCATTGGCTTCGTAAAAAGCGCACGTGGCGTCGCGGGGTTCTTTCGCGTCACCGATCACATAAACCGGAGCCACCGCTTTCAGCTCTTTTTCCAAAGGATTGACGCTTTGGACGCCGACGGCGATGACGACATTGTCAGCGGGGATTAGGGTGTTGTTTTGGTCGTCAAGCTCCACACCTTTGGCGGTGATCCTTTTTACTTTGGTATTAACCCGGACGTCCACCTTATACTGCTGAAGACGTTCTTTCAGGAACTGTTTCCGGGCCGGCCCGAGGGTGCGGGCGATCTCACCTAAGGCCTCGATGACGGTCACCTTTTTCCCCTTTTCGGCGAGGAATTCGGCGGTTTCCACCCCGGTGGTGCCACCGCCGATCACGACCACCGTTTCACCGACCGAGGCGGGGTTCTCCAGGACCTCGGGGGCAAAACGGACGTGCGGTTGGTCGACCCCGTCGATCGGCGGTTTGATCGGCTTCGAACCGGTGGCGAGTATGATCGCATCGGGCTTCTCCGCTTCAACATTGGCCTTGGTGGCGGGGGTGCTCAGGCGAACATCGACCCCGCTCAGTTCCAGTTGTTTAATCAGCCATTCCACATCGCCGGCGATCTCACATTTTTTCGGCGGAATGCCGGCGAGACGCCACTGGCCGCCAAGTTTGTCGCTGGCTTCAAAGAGGACCACATCACAACCGCGGTCTTTGACAATCCGGGCCGCCTCCATGCCGGCCGGGCCCCCGCCGACCACGACCACTTTCCGTTTTGACGTGACCGGTTCAAAGGTAAAAGCTTCCTCCCGTCCGCAGGCCGGGTTCAGAGTGCAGGTGGCGTGCTTGCCTTCGATTAGCATGCGGTCGACACACCCCTGGTTGCAGGCGATGCAATGGCGCATCCTTTCATACTGTCCATTCCGGACTTTGTTGGGCCAGGCGGGGTCGGTAAGGAGGCTGCGCCCGATGGCAATGAAATCGGCTTTCCCTTGGGCCAGAATATCCTCGGCCAGGAAGGGATCGTTGATCCGGCCGACCGCGATCACCGGTACGGGGACGACCTTCTTCACCTCTTCGGCCGCCCAAACATTGAAACCCCGGTCCAAATCCATCGGCGGCACGGTGTAGCGCAAGCTTTCATAAAGGCCGGCCGAAACGTGGATGGCGTCCACACCGTGCTCCACGAGGAGCGGGGCGATTTTTTTCGTGTCCTCAATGGTCAAACCGTTATTAACCAGTTCCTCGCCGCTCAAACGGTAGATGACGGGGTAATCGGGGCCGACCTTGGCGCGGACATTGGCAATGACCTCCAGCGGAAAGCGGGCCCGGTTTTCCATGCTGCCGCCGTATTCGTCGGTACGGTGGTTGGAATAGGGGGACATGAATTGGGCCAGCAGGTACCCGTGGGCGCCATGGAGTTCCACGCAGTCAAACCCGGCCTCTTTGGCCCGGCGCGCCGCATCACCGAAACTTTCGACGATGTCCTGGATCATCTCCCGGTCCATCACCGTCGGCTCTTCCTGGCAGACAGGGCAGGGGATGGGGGACGGACCGATGATCGGGAGGCCGGTGACTCTGGAGTTGGTCTGCCGGCCGGCGTGCCAGAGCTGGATACAGGCTTTCGCGCCGCCTTCATGGATTACATCGGCCAGCCGTTTGAGGCCGGGGATAAAACGGTCATCCCAGATTGCCGGGCTCATACCGCCGGTGGTCGGGTGGACAGCTGCAATCTCCACCGTGATCATGCCGGTGCCGCCCGCCGCGCGTACCCGGTGGTAATGATAGAGTTGGTCGGAGACCGTCCCGTCCGCGTTCGCCATGCCCGTACCCATGGCGGGCATAATTAAGCGGTTTTTAATCTCCAATCGGCCGATCTTCGCCGGACTGAAGAGGGTTGGGAAAGTACTCACTTCATTTCTCCTTTCATCGTGGTTCGTGCTCGACTATAGTCTTTCCCTCGCGTGGCGAGATAAAACAGGTGCGGGCAATTACCGTAAAAAAGGAGAAAGAAGCGGGAGCCGGCGGGCCGATTTCACCGTTGAGGAACAGCGGAAAATGGATTATAATAAGTCGGAGTTACGTAAAGCGGCGAACATGGCCTCTTCAACCAACTTGTAGGGGTCAAACTCATCCAGGTCCAGTTGGATGCCGCCTTCGCCGGCGTTCACCCGGTTGGTCATCTTTGAAGAACCGTTGCTTTGGCCAAAGTAGAGGATCTGGTCCATCGCTAAATCCTTGAGGGTATAGATGAGCGTAAGCGAGCAGGTAGAGGAGACTTCGACCGCGACCCGGTGCGGTTCGATCTCCAGGTTGGGCCGGGGTTCGTTGATGATGATATCCGTCAACTTGATCGTGAGGAGAAAACCCAAACCCAATTCATCCCGGCAATAATCCTCCAACATCCTGCCGGAGTATGTACTGGCGTCCATTAAAAGTTTGGGGTTGATGACTTGCAGGTCAAAGCGTTTACTGATGTGGTTGATGAGTCTCGTTTCGAGGCTCCGTTCATAGGTGTAGGGCTCCGTTTCCAAAATGAGGCCGAGCCGTTCGCCGGCAAACCGCTCAAGGATACCCTCTTCAAACTCACAGCCGGTCGCCAGGAAGAGGGAGAGAACGAGTAGGGACAAGATCCGGGGCCAACGCTTACGCATCCGATCACCGCCTGTATTGCATAAATTAATCAACTTGATGCTATTATAGCGTACGTTTTGGCAAAATTAAATGAAATGTTTTGCCTCGATAGACGTTATAGGATGGTAGAGCCTGATCAGAAGGGGGAATGAAAGTTTGAATGTTGCTTTTTACCTGACACCGAAAGAAGAAGTGGTCTGGATCGCGGAAGATTCCACCATGCGGCAGGCTTTGGAAAAGATGGAATACCACCGTTATAGTGCGATGCCGTTGGTTAATAAAGAGGGTAAATATGCGGGGACCATTACCGAAGGGGATCTCTTGTGGAGCTTAAAACGGAGTCCGGAATTGAGTTTTAAGGATCTCGAAAAGATCCGGATTAAAGATATTCCCCGTTACCAAAAGAACGAAGCCGTCTCGATCAACGCCCAGATTGAGGAGTTGATCCCCCTGGCGGTGCACCAGAATTTCATCCCGGTGGTCGACGACCAGCAGAATTTCATCGGAATCGTTAAAAGAAGCACGATCATCAATTATTTATACCAGCGCCTGACCGCTTTCGCGTCCCAAGGCCGTTAGGATTTAAAAGCCTGGAAGTCTAAAAGGGCCGAAAAGGTCTAGACGCCGTTCGGGGAGATGGCGGGCCGGCGGCGCGACGGCAAAGACGGCCGAGAACGAAGACAATGAAAAACCCTGGGCCGGCCACCTTTTAAAATTTAAGAAGAAGAAACGAGTGGTGAAGAAACGTGGACCAAAACAGTATAACGCCGAAATATTACCGTTTAAAGGAATATCTGAAGGAGCAGATGAAACGGGGCGCAATTGCCCCGGGCAATCAACTGCCCTCCGAAAATATGCTGGCGGACCAGTTCAAGATCAGCCGTCACACCGTCCGGAAAGCTTTAGATGATTTGGAACACGAAGGCTTGATCTACCGGGAGCAGGGAAGGGGGACCTTCTGTGCTTATCCGGCGGCGGCCAAGGGCCAAACGGTGGCGGTCGTGACGACTTATATCTCCGAGTATATTTTCCCGGCCGTCATCAGGGGGATCGAAGAGGTACTCAGCGCAGCCGGCTGTTTGCTTCTCCTGGCCTCGACCGGGAATGCGAAAAGCAAGGAAGCCACCTGTCTGGAGAATTTATTGCAGCAAAAGATCGCCGGCTTAATTATTGAGCCGACGCAGAGTGCGCGGGAGAACGAAAATCTTGCCTACTACCGGGAACTGGAAAACCGGGGGATACCCTACTTGATGTTGCACGCCTACTATCCGGAGTTGGACCCGGCTTATATTATCCAGGATGACGAAAAGGGTGGTTATCTGGTGACCCAACATCTGATCCGGCTTGGACACCGGCGAATTGCCGGGCTGTTTAAAGCCGATGATTTACAAGGGGTTAAACGCCGGGCCGGGTATCTAAAAGCCTTGCAGGAGCATGGGATCGAGCCGGTGCCGGCGTTGATTGGCGCTTATGAGACGGAAGAACTCTATTCCTATCCCGACCAATTCGCCCGTAAGATATTGAAAGAAACACCGCCACCGACCGCGATGGTCTGTTACAACGACCAAGTCGCCTTATTTGTGCTGGAAGCGTTGCGGGAAAAAGGGGTTAAAGTCCCGGAAGAATTTTCCCTGATCAGTTTTGATGATTCCAGCTTGGCGGTGGCTTCGGAGGTTAAGTTAAGCGGCATCAAGCATCCAAAAGTAACCATGGGCCGCCAGGCGGCGCGCTTAATCCTTGATATGATCAAAGATAAAACATATAAGCCGCGCTTTGTTTTCCAGCCCGAGTTGATTCTCCGGGCTTCCTGCGGAAAAAATCATGGTTTGAAAAGGAGGAAATAGTTTAAGAAAGTGGTATTATTATATTAAAGTTGTACGCACAACCGTACAACTTTGCAGAAATTAGCAGCAAAAGAAGCTGCTTTTGGCGTCGCGAAGACGATGAAGATTAAATTGGGCGACGAGAAATAAAAGAGTAATAGGAACAAAGGGATAGTATTTTGGCTCTACTTGTACGTACAAGTTTGTGAAACTCTGTATTGGCGTCAATACGTTCGCGGGTGGATGACCGGCCCGGAAAGTGGACGAAGCAGGTCATGCTTGCGTTGTCGTGCGCAGCGCGGCCCGGGCGTCGCGCGCAAGGGGAAAGCAGGTATTTTCCCGGGCGAGAAGGAGGGGATAACGGACGGCGGTGCTGACTGTAACAAAACTGGTTCCAACCTCTAAGTTCCAGAAGGAATAAGAAGAATTGAGGGAAGGCAAGGAAGAAGGAATAGCCTGGATGATAAGGCATAAGTTTAAAAGGATGGCATGAATTTTCAGGATGAGAAGCGGGAGGTAATAAACAGATGACAACTTTAGGTATGATTGTCGGCAACCGTAATTTTTTCCCGTCGGAACTGGCGGAGGAAGGCCGGGGGCGGGTCCTTAAGGTTTTGGCCGGGTTGGGAATTGAGGTGGTCTGTCTTTCCCCGGAGGATACCCCGTACGGGACGGTTGAGACTTATGAAGAAGCGAAAAAATGTGCGGCCTTGTTTAAAGCCAATGCGGAGAAGATCGACGGTATTTTGGTGACTTTGCCGAACTTCGGTGATGAACGGGGCGTGGCGGATACGATTCGTCTCTCCGGGCTGAAGGTGCCGGTTCTGGTTCACGCCTTCCCCGATGAAACCACCGCAATGTCCATTGAAAAGCGGCGGGACAGTTTTTGCGGGAAGATGTCGGTCTGCAACAACTTGCGGCAGTATAACATCCCCTACAGCCTGACCCGGTTGCATACCGTGGCGCCGGAAGAAGAGAGTTTTAAAGAGGATATCCTCAAATTTGCCGCCGGCTGCTGCGTCGTCAACGGTTTGCGCAAAGCTCGTTTCGGCCAGATCGGGATTCGTCCGGTCAACTTTACAACCGTGCGCTATAGTGAGAAGCTTCTGGAACACCACGGCATTACCGTCGAGCCTTACGATCTTGCCGAGATTCTTGGCCAAATCGGCCGTCTTAAAGACGATGAACCGGCGGTTATAGAGCAGGTCGAGGCGATCAAAGGTTATACTTCCACGGCCGGGGTCAGTGCGGAAGCCTTGATCAAGATGGCGAAATTTGCCGTGGTCCTCAACCGCTTAATTGAAGAACACGACTGGAACGGGACGGCCATTCAATGCTGGACCGCGCTGGAAGAGTACTTCGGGGTTGTGCCTTGCGCGATCATGAGCATGCTTTCCAACCGCAAGAACCCCAGTGCCTGTGAGGCGGATATTACGGGGTTGGTTGGCATGTATGCCCTGACGCTTGCCTCCGGGCGGCCCAGCGCCTTATTGGATTGGAATAATAATTTCGGCGGGGATCAAAACAAATGTGTGCTTTTCCATTGCAGTAATCTGCCCCAGGATATCTTCGGTAATGAAGGGAAGATGGATTACCAGGCCATTATCGCCGGGACGGTTGGCAAAGAGAACACCTACGGGACGATTACCGGGCGGATGAAACCGGCCAAGGCCACGTTCTGCCGGGTATCAACGGACGATCTGAACGGCCGGATCCGGGCCTACGTCGGTGAAGGGGAGATTCTCAATGAAACACTGGAGACCTTTGGCGGATATGGCGTAATGGCGGTTCCCCGCATGCAAGAGCTTTTGCGTTACATCTGCGAAAACGGCTTTGAGCACCACGTGGCGATCTGCCCCGGGGAAGTGGCCGAGGTCATCAACGAAGCCTTTACCAAGTATCTCAACTGGCCGGTCTACTATCACCGTTAAATCTTACGGGGGGCGGCAACAGGAAGGAATCCCGGAATATAACGTTCTGGAACAACCATTGTGTTGTTGAGAAAAAAGTCGGGGGAGGGATCAAGGGTGGGCAGTGACCTTAAATCAATGATTGACAGCGGGTGTACGACCCTGGGTATCGAGTTTGGCTCCACGAGAATAAAAGCGGTGCTGAGCGGGGAGGACCATACTCCGCTTGCCTCCGGGTCACATACGTGGGAAAACAAACTGGAAAACGGCATCTGGACATACAGCCTTGAGGAGATCTGGACGGGCTTGCAAAGCTGTTATCAAGACTTGGCGGAGAATGTCTGGCGGCAATACAAGGTGAAGCTCACATGCACCGGCGCGATCGGCATTTCCGGTATGATGCACGGCTATCTTGTTTTTGACAAAAACGATCAACTGTTGGTTCCTTTTCGTACCTGGCGCAATACCAT